>NZ_JBXEJO010000005.1:0-172716 GCF_056837965.1 Bradyrhizobium ferriligni | reverse complement strand
AGACCGCCAGTTCAACGGCCTGGCGCTTGTAGTCCTCTGTGAACGATCGACGTTGACGTTCTGGCATTCGACACCTCCGGGCTCCTTGAGCCTACTACAGGTGTCCACTCATTCGGAGGAGGTTCAAGGCCCTGCTGAAGAAGGCTCGCCAGGCTGATCTGGCAGGCCACACAAGCGAATGGCTGCGAACGCCCGGGCTCCAACCTCCGACTTAACAACGCTGAGCTACCGGTGTGTGTTGCAACTGCTTTCCGCCCTTCGTAATCGCAAAGAGGCAGTCCTGACGATTGGCTCACGCGCATTGGGGGAAAGTTTCACTCCGGAGATGCGCGCAACGGATCTGCTTCGCGAAGAGCGAAGTGGCGGCGGCGAAACGAAGCAATCGCCCCAGTTGGCGGCCTCCAGGCGAAAACGGCCCAACACCTCTGCCTAAAGCCGAGCCAGTTATTCCCTGCTTCATCGGCGCGCGACCCTCGGCCCTCTTCAGGCAGAGAATCCTACCGTACAATGAGAGGTTACGGAGACGCGCCAACCGGCGCCTCTTCTACGGATTCGCAATCCGGCCTGGATAAATAAGTGTCATCGGGAAAAGCGGCAAAGGATACCAGACTTCAAAAGGCCAGCATCCAAAAATGAGCGCGAGGTATGACTGGGTCAATCTGGCTGGGGGCGTCTGCGTGGCGCCGGTAATTATTGGTAGATCATGCTCCCCTGTAGCCAACCGCTCAAAGGCCAATCAAAAAGCGAATGGCGAAGTAAGCACTGACTCCAACAGCCGCGGTCACCGCAAATGAAAGCAGGACACGCCAAAGGTCACCCTGTTTCGGTTCGAAAGCCGGTTCGTTCGGCACGTTCCCCCTCGAAGGCCATATCGGATTGGAAATGGTACACGACGGAGGCCGCTTCGCGCGTTAACATGGGTGAAGGCGCTCTCTCATAGGAACATCCGACGCGCCAAAGCACTTGCAGATGCAAAAACCACTGGTTTCGGAGGAACGCTCCCGCGGTCGGCCGCATATAATGGAATGAGCGCAAATGATTATTTGGAAATGGCGAAACATTATCGCCACGCCAAGGAAGCAACACGTGACAGTTTCGCGCGACGCTACTTGGAGGACATGGAGCGCAGCTACCGGGTGCTGGCCGCCAGCGAGGCCGCGCTGGAGGCGTCCAAAAAGTCGCAAGCCGCGCTGGACGAAAGCAAGCCATGAAAGTATCGCTCTCAAGGTTGAAGAAGAATGGCCGTGTCAATTGAAGCGGCCCTGATTGCTAGGTCGGGGATTGAAGCGGGGCACGCTGCGATTCGGTCATGCTAGGGTCTGCTTGACCTAGCCGGGCTCGCTTTCGCACCGATACGAAAGAGGGCGCAGTATCCGGGTCGATGCATCGGGCCACGCGACGACCGCTCACAGGATGCTCCTCGTCCGATACCGTTCATGACGCTGCGCTGCATCTCTACGCCCAGCGCTTCGATTCCAGATTGAGCTCGCGGAGCGGGCGAGATGCTGAAATCCTGGCGGCACCAGCAGCCCTTGGGGAGTGAAGCATGACCGCGAGGAACAAGGCTGTTTTGATCGCGTTTGACGTTTTTAATGTCAACCCTCGGAGAACGTCCATGGCAGAACGCGAAACAGGTAACCTCATCGGCAGTGACAAGGTGGAAGGCACGGCCGTCTATGGCGCAGACCAGCAGAAGATCGGCAGCATCGAGCGCGTCATGATCGACAAGGTGTCGGGCAAGGTCGCCTACGCCGTGCTGGGTTATGGCGGCTTCCTTGGCATCGGCGACGACCATTATCCCACGCCTTGGTCGAGCCTGACCTATGACACCAACCTCGGCGGGTACCGCACCAACATCACCAAGGACCAACTGGATAAAGCGCCACGCTACACAAACGACAATGACTGGAGCTGGAATCGCGCAAACGATCAGCGCGTTTACGATTACTATCAGGCCTCGCCCTATTGGTGAGCGAACTCCATCGACGCTCTTCAGAAGCCCGGCGTCGTGCACACCGGGCTTTTGCTCTGAAACCACGCAAGGTTCTCCGGCTTGTCGTGTCGATTTGCCGACTGGAGATACACCAAGACCAAGACCCTGAACGACCTTTTTCACGACACGCTCAAAGACGTCTATTTCGCTGAGAAAAAGGATCCTGAACGCTCCACCTAAATTGGCCGAGGCCACGAGAGCGGCACGCTCGTTCACTTGAACGGAAAAGGATTGCATTGAGAAAGAGCCGTAAGCGCAAGAAGGGAATCCCGAGCCTCAGTGAGCGCGTCGCCCTCGAATCATCGCACCTTCGAGAGCTTGCCAGGGCCTTGGGCCATGCCGAGCCCGCTAAGCGGCGATGCGGAAAGCCCGACAGATGGAAGAGCGCCGCAAGCTAGCTGAATTTTAAGAGCGCCGGCCGCACGTGAGGAACCCGCAGTTTGGTCACTCCGATGCACGCGCCTTCTCTGTCCATTCGCCCTAGAACAGTCGCATCGTTCTGAAACGCACTTCTAGTCGGTAGCGTCATCGCTTTCTCAAGGCTCATGCTTTCTCAAAAAGCAATTGCCCCGATACATCGTTGTTCCTCGCCGCCCTCGGGGCGTTAGGCCGCTTGCGTCGCGCCCCGCGCACGTGAGCGGGCTTGCGAGCAGTTTGCGATACCGCGTGATGTTGCACCGGCGGGCGCGGAGGCACGCAAGCGTGACATCAGACATATCGGGGCCCCTCATGCTGCGGCCGCGTTTGATGCAATCGCCGAAGCATCGAGTGCTTAAGAAGCGCTGGAGCACTTTGCTGGTGACGGTCCGGGCCACCCGTCTCAACTTTCGCCGTGCAGCGCAGCTTATTGCCATCTTATTTGCCGAGGTAGAGAACGGATTTGCCTGCGTTCAACTATGTCGATCTCAGCTCATTCCCATGTGGAAGAGCAGATCAAAAAGCATAGAACGCCATCCGGTCCTGGGGCCCGGCAAGGCCCGCAGCTTGGATGACCATCCGTCCTCGACCACGACAATCTTGGCATCGCGTTCGATGTCAGGTCGTGACAAATAGGAGATAGCAGACTGCTATCACCAACAGCGCCCCCAGCACAGTCGAAGCGTTGGCCTTTCTCATCATCTAACCAACCCTTCCGACCGCCGCTAATGGGGTCATTGTGATTGCTCGCTTACCGGCCTGACCGTCATGTTCGTGTCACGGCCTTGATCACCTGCAGCATCTTGAGCTCCTGACCGCTGCCGCTCGTCGAAATTCGGAGATGCCCATTATCCCGCGAGAACTTTGGAGGCCGTCATCGAGCTAGCCGCTGGATCGCCTGAACAGCGCCTTTGCCACTCAGGTCTCCGTCTGACTGCGCCGACGCGGCAGACATCGTAAGGACCAGGACTGTGGATATGGCAAACAGCAGCTCCATCGATATTCTTGCATTGTTGCGCGGTGACAGTTTTGGCGGCGAGCTGCAAACAGCATCCGTCTGATCCGCGTTGCTATGGACGACCTCGCTCGCAGATGCCACGCTGGCGGTGGCGCCCGCGAAACGGCCGCACTCGAATATGCCAGGCCGCTTGCCACCGATTCAGGGCCGAGTAGTTGAGGAGAAGCGCAGCATCCATCGGCCCTGAGATATATCTCTTATGGTTTGACTGCTTCTCGCGCGGCGTCCACCGCATCCAGACCCACCTGTCTGGCGCGGTCCAGCGCCTCGGTACTGATGTCGGCAAATTCGGCCTTCACGGTGTCCGAGGCTTCGCGGAGGCTCTGTGCTACGGCCTCCGCGCGCCTGCCGAAGTCATTCTTCACATCGTCGCTCAGCTCTCCCATTGTCTCGGATTCAAGCGCTGTCACGCGCAATGCTCCGGCAACCGCAGCGCCGATCGCTACGCCAACGGCTCCAAGCAACAGAGGCTGCCGTTCCAGTGCAGCGGCCAGTGTCGATTCCGCCTTCTCGTAGGCTTGCTTCCCGGCCGATGGATCGACGATTCCACTCAATGTCTCCTTCGCGTAGGCAACGCCGTCGTTCAGACGCCCCTTCACCTTCTTCGCCGTGTCCGACACTACGTCGGATGCGGCGCCGGCGGCCTCGTCGTCCGGATCGGGCGCGGTCGGTGGAGATGTCTCAAAAACCGATGCGGCGGATTGTGCGGCCCTGGCGCCGAGGTCCTTGGCCGGCCCCATCGCGTTAGTGAACGATTTAGCAGCTGTCCGCATCTTCTCGTCACCGGTCATCAGCCAAAGCAAGCCGCCTCCGACCAACGCCGCCGCCACGGGATTATCCTTCGCGGCGGTCAATAGACTATCGACGAAACCGGGCTTTTCGCTCCTCATCGCGCCATTCCCTTCACGGTATCCTTGTCCTTCTCGAGCTGCCGCATCGTTTCACCGGGGATCAGCTTTCTCGAATCGAACCGGCTTATGCCGATCGCGACGAGAAGTCCTGCGATGCCCGCGGCCACCACGGCCGACGTCAAATAGGACAACGGCTGTGACCAGCCGGCGGAAATCAAAGCGGCCGAGAGCGCGAATAGTGCCATTACCAAAGCGGGGATAAGGAGGATGGCGCCGCCGACGAGAAGGCCGATTGCGCCGCCCATCGTCTGGGCCTTTTCGGTCAGTTCCGCCTTGGCAAGATCGACTTCGTTCTGGAAAAGCTTCGCGGCCTGTGAAAGCGCATCGCCGATAAGGGCCGATACCGCTCGCAGATCCTCTCGTCCGGTCTTGACGTCCTCTTGAATGGTCATGTCAACTCACCGCTCTCTTAATTGATTTGCCAGTGCGATGGCCTCGAACCGGCTTGCACGATTACTATTGGCTCGATCCGCCGGAACGCGCCTCGTCATTCCCTGACGCCGGTCGTTCGTCTCCCTGCGATGAAGAACCGCCGTCTGAGGCCCTCAGAAAACGCACAGCGGCAAAGCCGGCGAGAACCGAGAGACCGAGGAAGGCCGCCGGCTGACGCTTGGCAAAACCGGCAGCGTTGTCGACGAGATCTCGAAAGCTGCCGTTGCGGATCTTCTCGCCAGCGCCTTCAACGTAGTCCGCCGCCGAGTTAATCCCCTTTGCCGCGAGAGGTGCATCGTTCTCGAATGCGCGTGCGGCTTCCCGGATATTGCCGGCAAAACGCTCGATGAAAGCGGCGCCAGATTGCTGCTTGTCACGCTTCCGATCCTGGAACTGGTCCACGGCCCCGGACACCACATCTCTTGCTGCGCCCGCCGCTTCCGCGAATTTCTCCCGCGCTGTGTCGGTCGAAGCCCGAAGAGCGTCACCGGCGCGCTCCTTCATTTCGGCTGCCGCGTCGTGCATCTGATCCTTCAGTCGCTCCGACAGAGGGGCATCCGGCTCTTGGGCGGTATTTCGCTGGTTCAAGTCGAGATCGCTCATTGATGTCTCTTCAGGTCTTAGAGTTTAAAAATTGGAGGTCGAGGTATCGGAGTTCGAGGCATTAGAGTTTGAGGTGTTGGAATTGCGGTTCGGGTCGAAGGCGGCCGCAACGATGTCGTCCGCGGCCTCCTTAAGTCTCTCCGCAACGCCTTCCGTCATACGGCTGGCGTGTTCCCCGAAGTCCGCATCGGCGATACTGGAGGCCGCGGCATCTGCCGCCGACAACGCCGCGTCCTTTGCGGCCTCGAAGCCGGACGCAGTAGCGTCGCTCGCGGCCTGTCTGACGTTGCCACTCGTCGGTCCCATGACCTTGGCCTCGGCGTCGGTCGACGGGAGGGCCGCGGCCATGATCGCGCCGATGGCAATACCAAGTCCGCCGATCAATGCGGCGTTGTCTCCGATGACTTCACGTGCCTTGGCCGGGGCCTGTTGGGCGGTGTCCCTGGCCGCATCGGTTGTATCCTTCACGCCGCTGCGCAGTCGTTCGAACGCGTCCTTGGCCGCGTCGACGCCGTCCGATGCCTTGCAGGCGAGAGTGTCGAAGGTTTGGGTGGCCTTATCCCTGAGATCGCCGGCGGCGTCGGTGGCCGTATCGGCCAGTCCCGCGGCTCCGCCACGGACGGATGATGCAGTCTCCTGAGACACTCGCTCCGCCTCATCTTTCAAAGGGTCGACCGCATCCTGGACGCGGGCGCGCACCCTCTTCGAGCTAAGAGCGAGGCCAGCGCCGATCATGAGAAGAGGCAGGGGAACGCGGCGCGCCATCTGCACCAGCGGCAAAGCCACGGCCGCGCCGGCCGCAAGCGCCTGGATGGGGTTCTCAAGCGCCTTGTCCTTGAGATCGCCGACCCAGCTCTGGGTCTTCTGGCCGACGAAGTCGGAGACTTCGGACTTGATGTGCTCCGGGGAAACAACGTGGCGGATGTCTTGCGCCGTCTCGGTGATGCTATCTTTCAAGCGGTCGACCGTCGCCGCCAGCTCGGCACGGCTGCGCTCGGATTCGCGCCGGAGCTCCTCTACGGATCGTGTCATCGCATCGCCTCGCTCGATTTCCTGAATTGCTGCGAGACGAACCCACGCTAAATTGATTCGTTCCTACTTGCTTTCTTCGTACCACTGCGCTTCGGCGTATCAACACGAAGGATGTGGTCCAGTGCTTATTCAAGATGCCTGAACGTGCGCGCGCTCTTGCTCGACTTCCTCAGCATCCTTCTTGTCGACGTCCATGAGGTCGTCATCTGCATTCCCGACTGCCTTCAGAAGTTCGTCAAGCTTGGCATGAATGGCTTGAGTATCGCGATGTTCGGCGCGCTGGATCAGGAGTGTCATTCCCCAGGTCGCGAGGGTAGCGACCGAATGCCATTCTAGCCCGCTTCCCAAGACGAGCCAGCAAGCTCCGTAGGCCAGAAAGACAACGAACGCCGCTGGCCGCGACGTCGCGACGCCGATCTTGGTTAGCCAGCCTCTGAGATCGGCAGGTGACATGTCAGCCAACGTGAGCATGCCCGGCGTGTTCCACAGCCAATGACAGCGAGATTGCCGCGGGCAACCCTCGAATGGCGGATTTGAAGACATTCGTAACAGGGCCTCCCGTCTTTGGAAGCAGGCTGGCGAACCGGCATGAGCGATGGACACCTTCTGGTACAAAGCGGAAGCCGAGTTGTTGGCCGATGAGGTCCCCAAGGGATGACAGACAATCTGCCGGCTTGACGGCCCAGCTCTCGAACCACCTGCCGAGGGCCTAGCGCAATGGCAACCACTGACGGCATGGCGTTGGTTTAGGAACCATCACCTCAGTAGGGTGTCGCTTCCTCTTTCCGGAGGTCGCGCTGACTTGCGGCCCGCACGCTTGCCGAAGATACCCCAGAATCCTGGCGTAAGTGGAACGACCCTTGCGTCGTGATGGCGGCATCCGCCGATCTCACTGATCTTGCCTTCGGGTTCAGCTTGACTGGGGGAATCATTGCTCCGCCGATCCGAGATCGAGGACCTCGACATCGTCCGGCACGGGACAGCGTGCAGCGCGGATGTGGCTCACCTCCGACCGGAGCGACCGCCTTGCGGCACGGCGGCGGCGACCGGTCGGCCCGCTGCGGCCTCCGCGGAACCGAAAGCCTGGCCGACGCCAGTTCGCCCACCCCACATGTTACGAGTGACCTATCGCTCGCCGCCGAAGACATTTCCTCTGCCGTGCACAGGCTGACCGCGGCACAGGATATCAATCGTGCGACCCGGGCGACGCACGCCGCCGGGCTTTGTCGGCCCGGTTCAGGGTTATTGCTCCTACGCGAAGATGTCGGCCGGCAAAATGCCCACGACGAGCTCGCGCCAGCGATGGCCGCAGAGGGGGGTGTCGTCGGCTCTTTAGGCGCGCTGGTTCTCACTAGCCGCGTATCGATCGAGCTAGTGCAGAAGGCCGCGGTCATCGGCGTAGGCATTCTGATCGCGGTCTCTGCTCCGACCGCGCTCGCAGCCCGAGACGCAACCGTCTCGAGGGTCATGCTGGTCGGTATCGCGCGTGGTAGCGAGTTCAGATTCTTACATGGCCTGAGCGCGTAAGAAGAGGAATGAAGCCTCAGGACCTACGCAATTCCCTTGAGCTGACGGTCAGATGGTCGCACTTGCGCTTGCTTTGGCGGGCTGCCAGCGGGAGGAGCGATAATCGCGGCTCGATCCACCGACAGCTGATGCGTTCGAGACAATCGCGTTGATGCCGAACGGCATCGCCGGCGCACCTCCCCAGGTCTGTTTTCGCTAGGTAAGCCTATGAGGCCAACGCCTACAGTCTGAGCCAGGGCAAGCGGCTGCATGCGTGGTTCGGCTGTAAAAGTTGTCATGGCGACGGCCAGGTGGCAGCGGCCAGGGCTTCCTTGGTGGCTGATGGCATTTGGCGCCGAGATGGTCGTCTTTGCCTCGCACGCACACACGACGTTGCTCGTGATCGGGGAGACGCAGGACGATTTCCAAATGGGCGAACGCGGAGCGGAATATGGCGGCCCAGCCGGTCGAAGAGAACACGCGGCTTTGCAGGCTTGGCCTAGGAGCGGCACACACCATGAAGCCGGCAGACTTGTTTTGTTTCAGCAAGATCTCGCTGCCAAGAATTGCCACCTCTTTCCTGCGTGGAGGACGTGAGCCACTGCATTGAGTGCTCCCCAACCGCCGGCCGGGGCCTGTAGTTTTCAATCTTTGCCTTTTGCCGCATGCCGAACTCCTCAACGTCAAGTCGATCAAGAGAAAAACCAGGACTTGAGGATCAGGAACATTGCTCTGCTCAGGGCGTCGATACGTCGTCTTACGCGTCACGCCCGGCATTTTTGGCAATGCGACAAGATTGGACGACGTCGATGGCACGCATTCTTATCGGCACCTCGGGTTGGCACTACGCCTCCTGGCGAGGTCCGTTTTTTCCACGGGAGGTCCGAATAAAGGACCAGCTTAGCTACTATGCCGATCAGTTCGAGACCACGGAGCTGAACGGCGTGTTTTACCGCACGCCGACGCCGGAGGCTGTGATGGCCTGGCGGCAGCAAACTGGCCGCGATTTTGTCTTTGCCTGGAAGGCGTCGAAGTTCATCACGCACTGGAAGCGTCTTTCCGGTCGCTCCGAAAACAGCATCGAGCTGCTGGAGGACCGCATTTCGCTGTTGCGCGGCAAGGCAGGGCCGATCCTGTTTCAGCTTCCACCTCAATTCGAAGCGGACGCCGACCGGCTAGGCTCGTTCTTCAAACTGCTGTCGAGGAAACGCCGCTACAGTTTCGAATTCCGTCACCCGAGTTGGTATCAACCGCGTATCCTCAAAATGCTGTCTGATGAGAACATCTCACTTTGCGTATCCGACCATCACGATGCACCGGCGCCCTGGAAGCGCACGGCTGATTTCGTCTATGTCCGTGGCCATGGCCCAAGCGGCCGCTATCACGGCCATTACTCGCAGACAGCGCTTGCACAATGGGCCGATCGCCTCAAGTCCTGGAAGCGGCAAGGTTGTGACGTTTATGTCTATTTCGACAACGACCAGAAAAGCGCGGCGCCAGCAGACGCGCAGGCTTTGCGTAAGATGCTGAAGCGATTGAGCAGAGACCCCCGGAAGGCTCCGTATTAGTTGGCATTGTATTTTTCACGGATGCCTGGCGCCCCGTCGTCGCTTCCGCCGTTCGACACCGCCGTCGCATGGAAACGGCTCACGATCTTCCGGTGGGCGCCTGTAAGGCAACGTTGACGCCGGGCGCCGATCGTCTTCGACTGTCCGGCTGCCGTCGGCTCGCTTTGCATCTGACGCTGCGCGTCCTGTGACGATGTTGCGATATGCTCGCTGGCCTTGTTCATGGCCGATATCGGCGGATGCTCCGTGGCGGTCGGCGAGGCAGTGCCCGTGGTCTCACTCGCCTTGCCAATCGCGACCGATCCCGATCCGGCGTCCCGATTGGCGGTACCCCAAGGGCGCTGCAAGCGCGGTGGCAGAGCTAGCTGCCAGCAGAGCGCCGACTAGCATTCATTTCATAAGCATGACAATTTGCTCCTGTTTCGCCTGCTAATGCTTGGCGGAGCCGGGTTCCGCCATTTTCCGGTGTTGTTTCGCGAACCTCTCCGCTGGCATCACGTTTGCCACTGCGGACTGGAGCTTATTCTTGAAGCCGGTGACAATATCGCCCTCGCCTTTCATCATGGCGTCAAAGCCGTGGCGCGCGACCATGGCGGGATCGTCTTTTTCCTCTGATCCTATTTTGGTGTCGAGCATCTCGGCGCGCTTGAAAAACTCAGTTTCGGTTGCGCCCGGCATGAGGCAGGTTACGCTAACTTCGGTGCCGCGAAGCTCCTCACGAAGCGCAAATGACAGTGAATTCAGATACGCCTTCGACGCGTTGTAGACCGCCTGGAAGCTGCCGGGCATAAAGCCGACGATCGAGCCTGTGATCAGAATGCGCCCCTGATTGCGCCGACGCATGTCGTTGCCAACCTTATGCAGCAGGCAGGTCGTTCCGGTCACATTCGTGTCGACTACATCGCGAATCCGGGCGAGCTTCTGGTCGAGAAACGCATGGCCGAGTCCACGCCCGGCATTCGCCATCAGCACATCAATCGGACGGCCCTTGGTCGCCGCATGGAGTTGGTCGACGCCTTCTTGCGTTGCGAGGTCGACGTGAAGAGCCTCGACGGCGTCCGCGCCGGCCTCACTTCGCAAATCCGCTGCCGCTTTTTCGATTTCCACCTGATCCACGGCAATCAGCAAGTCAAATCCTTCGCGTGCGCAAATCCGCGCAAATTCGTAACCGATTCCCGTCGATGCGACGGTCACGATTGCAAATCGCCTGTCCATCTCTGCTGTCCGTTATCTCGAACTTGCCTATCAATCGCGCGAGGGATGGGCCGTTCCTAACATGTTAGGAACTTCGAGGCGCAATCCCGCTTAGCCGTCATCCCTCGCTTGGAGTTCCAGAATGAAAGCTCTCACATGGCACGGCAAAGGCGACATTCGGTGCGAGACCGTGGCGGATCCGAAGATCGAGCATGGGCGCGACGCCATCATCAAGGTGACCGCCTGCGCCATCTGCGGATCGGACCTGCATCTGCTCGACGGCGTCATGCCGAGCATGGAAAAAGGCGATGTGGTGGGCCATGAGACGATGGGCGAGGTCGTCGACGTCGGTAAAGACAATACCAAGCTCAAAGTCGGCGACCGGGTCGTGGTGCCCTTCACGATCTCCTGCGGGGAATGCTTCTTCTGTAAGAATGGGTTCTACTCCGGATGCGAGCGGTCAAATCCGAACGCCAAAATGGCGGAGAAGGTGTGGGGACACTCTCCGGCCGGCTTGTTCGGCTACTCGCATATGCTCGGCGGCTTTGCCGGCGGACAGGCGGAGTATTTGCGGGTGCCCTACGCCGATGTCGGACCTTACAAGGTTCTGGAAGGCCTCACTGACGAACGAGTGCTGTTCCTGTCGGACATCTTTCCAACCGGCTACATGGCTGCCGAGTTCTGCAACATTAAGGGCGGCGAGACAGTGGCCGTTTGGGGTTGCGGCCCTGTAGGGCAATTCGCAATCAAGAGCGCGTTTCTGCTGGGGGCGGAGCGCGTGCTGGCGATCGACACTATTCCGGAGCGTCTGGTGCTCGCCGCGCAGTCGGGCGCAACGGTGCTCGATTTCAAAAAGGACGATATCTTCGATCGCATCCAGGAGTTAACCGGCGGGCGCGGCGCCGACGCCTGCATCGATGCCGTTGGCACCGAGCCTGAAACGACGGCCAGCATTAGCTCCGTGATCGACCGGATCAAGGTCGCGACTTTCATGGGAACGGACCGGCCGCACGTCCTTCGTCAGGCGATCGAATGCTGCCGAAATTTCGGTACGGTCTCGATCGTCGGCGTCTATGGCGGTTATCTCGACAAGATTCCCATGGGCAGCGCGATTAATCGCGGCCTCACCTTCCGGATGGCCCAGACCCCAGTCCAGCATTACATGCCGAAGCTGATGGATCGCATTCAGAAGGGTGAGATTGATCCGTCTTTCGTCATCACTCATCGCGCAGCGCTCGAGGAGGGACCGGAGCTTTACAAGACTTTCCGGGACAAGAAGGATGGTTGTATCAAGGTCGTGATGAAGCCCTTCGGAGCCTGACGACGCGCGGCCATTCGAGCAGATTACAATGGAGAGCACAGACGCCTATTTTGATCGAAAATTCGAAGAACTGAAGCTTTTGAATAGCTGTCTGACCACACCATTATCTCTGGATCGTCCGGATTCGGTCGCTAATGTCATTCGCAGCAAGTTCGAGTTGACCGCGGCTCTTAGAGCCGCCCATGAAATCGAGGACTGGAACGCAACGGAGACGGCCTGGGCCGGCGGCGCCCGTGCAACCAGCGGGCCCTTCAAATTTCAATACGACTATCAACGCGCGGACCTCGCCGTAGAGGGACCGTCATTCTATGTGCTCGATGAGCGGCTTATTCGGCAATCGATTTATACGGCGTCCGGCATGGCCGCGATTGCTTCGCTCCTGTTCGCATTCTGCAAATCGATCGGAAGCGCGGAGGTCATTGCGCTAAAAGGATCCTACGGGGAAACGCTCGAGCTGATCGAAGGCTACGCTCGTCAATTGCAACTCGTGGTCGGATCGATCGATAGTTTTTGCACCAAGAGCGACTGCCGAAGGATGCTGCTGCTGGATTCGTGCATCGCATCCCGCGATTTCCGCGATGCCGTCAATTCGAAAACGCCGCTATTCGACCTCATGATCTTCGACACGACCTGCTTTGCCAGCAGTTCAGGGCGCATCGAGCAGGTCGTCCGGTGGTCGCGTCGCTGGGGCATTCCCCTAATTTTGGTCAGAAGTCACAACAAGCTGGATTCGCTGGGTGCGGAGTACGGGCGGCTCGGCTCTGTTACGTTCATCCGCAATGAATTCGCGACGGAGGGGCTTTCCCCGTCTTGCTTCGAAGGGCTCATCAATGAAACAAGCAACGCTATAAGGCTGTTGGGCAACGCGGCCGTGCCGGCACACTTTCCGCCTTATGTTGGTACATTGGCCTACCGCCTTTTGACAAGGAGGCGTACGGCATCAATCCTGTCAAACGGTCGCTTCGCCTCCCGGTATTTCGCGACGAAGCTGCGCGGCTTGGCGTCGCAGTTGCAGCCCGTCCACGGACTATACGTCACCTTGGGATCTCGCGTACCTCTCGATGAGGCAGCAGCACGCCAAGCGGCGGCAGGCATGAGCCAGGAGCTCGGGGAAATCGGATTTCCCATTCGTCATGCCGGAAGCTTCGGTTTCGATTTTGCGGCAACGGAGTGGTTTCGCGACTTAACGGTCGATCGCTATAGCGTCCGCGTAGCCGTTCCAGATCTCCCCTCGAGCCTTTGGAGCGATCTGACCCAAGCGATCGGCGATTGGTGGCTTGCTTCGATCGCCAACAATGCCTATTGAGGTCGGGAGTCGATCTGATCATCCCTTCAAGCGACAAAGAGCGCTATGCAGCGGCTCTCTCGCATCTTTGACCCGCCGCCCTCCCCCTACCGGCACTTCAACCCTCAGGCCATCTCTAACGGCAGCACGCCCGTCGGCTGTCCCAACTCCTAACACTGCCCTTTGTGATCGGGGAGCGTCGAAGGGTGGATGCTTCGAGAACGAGTTCCTCTCTTGCGATCGTCGATAAATCCATGACCCCTCCAGAATGAGCCCCCCTACGCGACCTGTTCGTTGGTCCCGATCCGGGGCGCGTCGTCGGTGGCTACGGAGGCGGAGGCGGTCACCGCTGCGGCGGGAAGCCTGGCGACCTTAGGCGGGAGGTACGCCTTCTGAGCGGCTACTTCCTTGCTAATACCGGCTATCGAATTGCCGATCCTGCCTACGATCTCACTAAGCTCTGCGTCCGAGACGCGGAGCTTCTTCTTGAGTATCCGGACCTGCGTGTGATCCGACAAGTCGAGCTTATTGCGAAAGGCACGCAGTTTTGAGCGGCGCATGGCGGTGACTTTCATGAAAATAGCATTTCGCCTGGTTGCATAGTTCTCCGGCCAAAGCTCTTCGCGGATCTGACGGCTAATCCGCCGGCTCGGCCTGCTCTATCGCAACCGGCATCTTGGCAACCGACATCAGCGAGCGAGCGACCTGGTTCAACAACTGGTCAGCATTCTCTTCCTCGGCCAAAGACTTGGCTAGCAAGCCGACGATCGCACTATAGCGCAGCTGCTGTGCAAGATTGCGAGCCGTGGTGTAACCCGCGATCTCGTAATGTTCCACGCGTTGAGCAGCACCGATGAGGGCCAGATCGGCGGCGGCGTCCTCCTTCTTCTCGCCCTCGGCGATGATGTCCTGGCTTTCCTCCACTAGGCCCATCATTCCCTTGCATGGTTTGGCGCGGCCATCCTTCCCCAGCAGCTCGAAACATTCGTTGATGCGCTCGATCTGACTTTCGGTCTCTGTCAGATGCTGCTCAAACAGTTCGCGCAGCTGGTCAAAGCGAGCCGCTTCTGCCATCTTGGGAAGCGCCTTGGTCAACTGCTTCTCAGCGTGCAAAATATCCCGCAGTTCTTCGATGAGCAGGCCGCCTAGCCCGGCTTCGTCTGTCGGCGGCGAGCTCTCTGTGACGATCGCGCTCGCTGGACCGGCGTCGCCACCTTGAATCGCAGGCGACTCAGTGAAGACCCAGTCCCCGCCCTCATTCCACGGACCGCGTGTATCGATCTCACCGTGGTCGCCAGCCCCGGTGGAATCGTTAAAGAATTGGTCGACGAGGCCAGGTGTCGGTGCGATGCGTCCAATGCTGAGGGAGGGCTTGCCCATACTTTCAAGCGCTAGCCCAAAAGCTTTCATGTGGGTAATCTCGCGGGTCATCAGGAACTGCAAGGCGTCCTTGGTGCCGGCATCATCGCAGAAATTAATCAGACGCTCGTAGACGATCTTGGCGCGAGCTTCGGCGGCGATGTTGCTCCTTAGATCGACATCCAGCTCACCTGTGATCTTCAAATAGTCGGCCGTCCAGGCGTTACCTTGCGAATTGAACAGGTTCACGCCGCCTCCACCCGCGATTGCGATCAAGGGGTCAGCCTCAGCGGCCTCCCGGTCGAACTTGGAGGGCTTGAGGTGCATGCGAGCCAAGGTTCCCACGACCTCGAGGTGGCTCAGCTCTTCCGTCCCGATATCCATCAGGAGATCCTTACGGTCCGGATCCTCGCAATTCAGCCCTTGAATCGAGTACTGCATGGCAGCAGCAAGTTCGCCATTAGCGCCTCCAAACTGTTCGAGGAGCATATTGCCGAACCGGGGATCCGGCTCATCGACGCGAACGGTGAACATCAGCTTCTTGACGTGGTGGTACATGGAGGCCACTCGACCTGAGAGGAAAGATCATCTCGAACCAGCAGACGACGGGAATCGTTCCTAACTGGCATCCCGCGCATGTTTTAGTGATTTGCCGAGGAGGCTAGAATGTCGCCTAAAGATACAGCTGTCTCGGCGCAGACTCGCTGCCCCACAGGACGTCACCTTCAATCAGCGACGGGCGGAGTATCGCCCGTTCAAACAAATTTGTGGTGATTTGAAGTACTAGCCCATGACTGGTTTGCCAGTGGATGTTGATGCTCCCGGTCTTCTTCTCTGCCCCGACTAGCTCTATCGGCACGCTTACAAACCCTCCCTGATGAAGGGGACAACGGCCGACCTTACCGTTTGATACCAGCCATCGTCACCACAAGACATGCGGTGGGGTCGGTCGACGTCCAGCAGTTCGCCGAATTTGCACAGGGCGCCCAAGGATTGAGCGACACGCCCTGATCTATAACCTGAGGCCGTCGCGCCTGAATTGCTTGGCGACTCCAAACCCGCGATCACCCACCTCGTTTTCTCGGCAGAAACTCTTCATCCAAGGAAGACCGAACCGAATACACGGCATTTTGACGCGTTGCTCAGGTATGGAAGAAGATGGTCGACGGCGACTAAAGCGATAGCAGCAAGGCCGAGACTGACAAGCAGCAGGGCAAGAATGCTTGGACCGGGTTCGGCTTGTTGCGCTTCCGTCGGAGTCTCCACGGTCAGCCCCTCGCGGGTAGTAGCCCTGAAATCCGCCATTTCGGAAGCAAATCGGCGCCTGGCTATTTGTTCCTGATGAGGAACGGCCGGATGCCTGACGCGTTCGTCGAACAGGAAGGATTTCACCATGACCGATAGATTCGATCCCGCGCCGATCGACAAGCATGCCGAAGACCCCAAGCGGAGCGTGCAACATGACAAAAGAAAGGATGAAGAGTTGGAGAGGGGCTTGAAAGACAGCTTCCCTGCATCCGATCCGGTAAGCAGCACGCAGGGTTCTAACTCCACGCCGGACGCTTGACCGGAGGAATGACATGGGTTTAGCAACTTACGATATTGTCGGCCGCGACGGCGCCTGGCATGTCGAGCATGATGGCGTCAGCCGAAACACATATGCGACGAAGGAAGCAGCCTTTGAAGCCGCCGTTGCCGCTGCCTCTTTGGCCATACGGCAGGGCCACGCCGTAAGGCTCACTGTTCCTGAGAGCGAGAACGCAGTCGGCGCGGCCAATTCGAGTTGAGCACTGACTTTCTACTCAGTGTTACGGAGATCCCTAATGAGCGATAAGGGCCGATTTGCGCAACCGAACGAGCCTCCATTGCCTCGATGGCGTGCGTCGTTTTTCAAGCAGCTTAGTCTTCGACACGAGCGAGAGGCCCGATGGCTGGAGCGTTGATTGGTTGGCCGTCGACATCGAACATCGACCCATGACACGGGCATTCCCAACACGTCTCAAAGCTATTCCAGTGCAGGTGACATCCCACATGGGTGCAGCTCGCTGATCTTAAGTGCAGGAAGCCTCCCTCGTCTCTAAAGGCAGCGAGCTTTTCCAGCCCACGCCGCACAATCGCGCCTTTGCCGGGCTTCAGATGGTCGAGTGAGCTGACCTCGCCAGGCGCCACATACTGTGCAAAGCTTTTTAGTGCGGTGATGTTCTCTGTGACGAAATTCTTCGCGCCCTTTAGAGGAACCCGGCCGGGCTCGTAGATTTTTTTCCAGGGGTGATCCTTGCCTAAAACAAGACTCGAATTCAGCATCGCGCCGGCTACACCATGTGTTAGGCCTTGCCCGGAATCGCCCATTGCAACGTATATGTTCTTGCCGCCGGGATCCCGTCCGATGAAGCCGGCATAATCGATTGTATCAAGCACCTGCCCGGACCAGCGGTGTGTCTCTTTGCCGAGGTCGGAGATCAGGCTGCGGCCCCAAGCTTCCAGCTTGGAAAAGCGTTCATCAGCATCGTCTGCCTCACCGCTTTTATGATCTTCGCCTCCGACGAGCACGTAGTCGGTATTGGCCGGCCCAGGTTGCAAGCGGACATAATGGTAGGGATCTTCGGTGTCCCAATAGAGAGCGTCAGGCAGCGCGCCGCGCTTGATCTCGAAGGTGATGACATAAGTCCGGTAGGGAGCCGTCTTGGTGTGGATGGCAAAACGGTCGGAGATCGAAGAGTTGGTTGCGACAACGGCATGTTTGGCTCGAATAGTGCCGCGCGTGGCTTTGACCGTAACGAGACCGTCGTCTTCAGTGACTTCCTCTACCGGACTGTCCCGGTAAAAGGTCACGCCCTTTTCGGTGCAGGCCTTTGCTACCCCGTCGAGATATTTGAGGGGATGAAACGTCGCCTGCCGGGGATAGCGCAGAGCATGACGGTTGTCGCACCCTTTGAGAGGCACGCCCATGAGCCGGTGGACGGGAGCGCCGACCTGGCGGACCGCATCCATTTCCTGGTCAATCGTATCTGACGGCATGTCCCGACCTTGAAAAAGATAGCCGTCAAGCCTCCGAAAGTCGCAGTCGATCTTCTCCTTCTTCTGGATTTCCTCGATACGGTCGACGGCAGCGGCTTGGCTGTCGCAGTAGAGCTTCGTCGCTTCATATCCCCTGATCGTCATCATCTCGCTAACGAGATCGTCGCACAACGGAGCTAGGTGAGCCGAGGTCCTCGATGTCATACCACCACAGATGCGGCCGCGGTCAATGACAATGACTGATTTGCCGCCTTGGCAAAGCTCATACGCCGTTGATATTCCTGCGATCCCCGAGCCTATCACGGCGACGTCGCACTCCTGCGCGCCGTCGAGTGCGTTCGCATCGGACGCAACGTCAACGTCCATCCAGAGCGATTTGCTGGTCATAAGACTCTCTCCAAACACGTGGAAACGTTTCCGTGAGCCGCATAGTTCCAAGCTGGAGCGTCGTTTAGAGGTACGTATGCACTCTATCCGCGCGGATCATCGAACGATTGGTCGAGAATTTGCTCGCTCACCAAAGAACCGTGGCGAGCTCGTAGCCATCCACCATCACTCCGAGGCACCGCCGCCATGGATTCACGCTCCGGGTGATTTCATCGACGGCCCACAGGAAGAGGCCTCCTTTGAAGGCGACCGTCAAAGCGCTGCCAGCTTTACCGGTCGGGGACCAGATCCAAAGGCCCCGTTACGACCCACAGGAGAACATTGGGCGGTTGCGCGACCGTGGAAAAGCAGCTCCAAGAGACGGCTCCTCCTCGTGACTTTGTGTTAGGAGCCAAGGTAGTCCGCTCAGAGTACGAGTTCGCTCTCTTCGCTCCCCTTCCAGTACGTTGCGCGCTTCGCCTTGACTTTGATCAGGACGATGCCGGGCGTGTCCACGCCGTTGGCGAACCACTTATCGCCGTGGGTCGAAAGAATGGCTATGTCAATGCCGGCCATTTCTTTGGCGATGTCGGCGAGCGACCTACTGGATATTCACTTCCTGCTGTTAAGGAGGAGCCCCTGGAACCTCGCGCCGTTCCCAACCGGATGGCATTACGAAACCTGCGGTGCTGGGGATTTTTTGCGGCGCGCATCTCGCGCTATCGGCCATGCCCGCGCGGACTGGAGGTGACTGCCGAGGATTTCACGATGTGACGCCGGCCTTTACGATGGACGCTGGGCGAGTTGCCAGGTTTCGGCGATGAAATCCGACGACGCGGATGTCGGCCCGTATCCGATCGCTCACGAATCGCACCGAGCGCTTCTTGCGCCACGAGCCGCGTTCCTTTTCGGGAACGGGGCAGCCCCGCTCTACGATTAAAAGACCGTTTCTTTCGTTCACGTAGACATCAAACATCAAGACTCTCCCGAGCCGCCGAACATAGGGGGACCGGTCGAATCCGTGGTGACCCGAACGTCACAATGATCGGGAATAGATACGCTGCCTGGTTCCGTGTGATTTTATGTATGGCCCGCCGCGCCACGGCTTCAGGCGCCCCAAGGGTTGTCTTCCCGCGCTGCGCTGCGCGAAGCAGCCGCATGGCGACGAACTTGCGGGTCTCGTGATCTCCGCCATTGTTCGGAAGTGCACGACGGCGTCGTCGAGCACAACGTCCAAATTTGCGGACGTCCGTTCGTTGAGGAAAGTCATAACATGGCCCCCCAGCAAAAAATTTACCTAATTCCGCCAGATAGATGATCGGCGAAGGACGAAGGTTTCCTCATTCGCTGCCTATCGCGATAACAAGTGTCGGCTTGGTCCGGAAGTAGCACTTATTTTCCCCGGTATCCCCGTTTTTTACTGGCCTAAAGCCAAGTGCCGCCCTTCCCAGCAGGTAGTCAAATCTGCGCAGCCTAATCGCTGTCGGGCCTCCGCCGAGGTGGCATGGGTGGGCACAATCTATGAAATTTAGAAGTTCGGTGTCCGCTCAACGATGGCTTCGGTCTCGGCCAAGCATCAGCGCCCGGACCTGATTATCGTAAAGCCGGAGTTCACAGCGAAACTGGACTTGCGCAACAGCGCTCGAAACTCGTGGTGGCCCTTCATACCGGTGTCGGTGGCCGGAATATCCATTCGCGCCACATCGCTAGAAACGCCGCCATGATGACCGGCCCAACGAACAATCCGATCAGGCCAAACGCAGCCAGCCCGCCGAAGATTCCGACGAACGCGAGCAGGAACGGAAGTCTTGCCGAACCGCCGACTAGGCTTGGCCAGAAGAAATGATCGCCTGCTAGCATGACGATCGAGCCCCATAGAAATACGGCGGCCGCGGCCATCCCGCTGCCGCCTCCTGATATCGTCACGATCGCCGCGGCTGTGAAGGCCAGCCAGGCACCGAACGGGATCATCGCAAAGGCTGTCGTGAAGATTAGGAATGTCAAAGCGTTGGGCACGCCGGCCAGGAAATAGGCGATGCCAATCGCGAGCCCCTCGCCTACGGCGACGAGCACCGTTCCGTTCACTGTCGCCCGCGTCGCGTCGACCATCTTTTCAACCAAGCCCTCGCCCGGTTCGCCGAATAGACGATCACACGTCTCGAGAACGCGGCCTGCGACCGCGCGACCGCTACGTAGCAAGGCATACAAGGCCAGCAGCGAGAAGAACAACAGGAACAGCCGGTGGATCAATTGGCCGCCGAAAGTCGTAAACAGATCGGATACGTTGTCGGCATTCAGTGTCTTCAGCCACGCCGTGGCAGCCTTCGGATCTGAAAGATTGGCGCGCCACCATTGCTCCATGCTTTCGGCTGCGATGGGCAGGCGCGCGACCCAGTCCGGCACCTCGATCCCGCCCTCGCGCGCTCTTTTCAGCCAATCCATGAGCATGTCGCTCTGCTGGGCGATCGTATAGACGGCTAGCGAGATCGGCGTGACCAGAACTAGCGCGACGAGCACCGTGAAGACGAATGCTGCGGATGCCGATGGGCCGGCCATGAACCCCGTCGCGAATTTCAAGTACAGGGGCCACAGCGCGATGGCCAGGACCGTGGCCCAGATGAGGGGCGGCAGAAAGCTCGCGGCTGTCCACACGGCCAGGGCCATCAGGACAAGCGCAAATACCACCCTGGCATTCATGCGGGCGCCCGGCCCCAATGGCAGCGGCTTTTGTTCGTCCGCGCGATGGGCCACCACACGCGGCCCATCAGCACCCAGTTTTTTGTCCCCTGCTTTCGCCGTATCTGACATTTGCGGCGCTTGCGTTAGCGTCGCTAGGCCGTCGTGACCGGGAGCGCGCGGTCTGCTGGCGGACCGGACAACGACGTCGGCCGCGCACGCCGGCGGATGCGGACGACAAGGATTTTGCCGGCTACGGAAACAGGTCGGCTACGCTTGATCCGCCAAGCCTCGACCTCGGCCTCCAGACTAAAGGATTCAGCCGCTTCTTGACCGGCCCGATCAATGGTTGCGCGCATATCGTCTCCTCTCAAACCTCACGCTTGCTTGAAACCAGCGGAGAGGCCGGATGTTCCTCCTCCGGAACATCCGGCTGTTGGTTAATCGCGACGGAGGCCCTCTAGCATGAGGCTGAGACGAACGATCGAGGGTCTTGGGCCCTATCCATCCCTACTCCTGCTGGCCTTGCCGACCGCCACGGTCGAGCCGCTGAAGCTCGCCGCGGTGGCCGTCGCGGGAAAAGGCCACTGGATCACCGGCACGGCGATGATTGTCGTCTGCTACGCGTTCAGCCTTCTGGTGCTGGAGCGGCTATTCGTGATCGTGAAGCCTAAGCTTATAACGATCCCTTGGTTCGCCAGCCTCTGGGAAGGGTTTGTTTCCGTCCGGTCGCGCGCATGGAGGATCCTCAGAGTTTCGACCGGCCTTCGCAGAGATCGAAAGCCGACCGTATCATCCTCATGGAGGCGCGCACCTCCGGCCGTCGAGCCGTCTCAAGGCCGGCGGTGTCTCCGGCGATGAGCCGCAAGTCCATGCTGCCGAAGCGTCTGCAGCCAATGCTGGCGACGCTGACCGACGCCCCGTTCGACGATTCCAATTAGGTTTTCGAGGATAAGTACGATGGCTTTCGGAGATCCGCAGCGGCAAGGTCGCGCTCTTCAGCCGCAACGGCAAGATCATCAGCCATTCGTACATCGAGGTCGCCAAGGCGCTCGAAGGCGTGAAGGACGACGCGGTGATCGACGGGGAGCTCGTCGCCATCGGAGAGGACGGCGTTTCGCACTTTCAACTTCTGCAGAATGCATTGCGTCATGAAGCGAAGCTCCTGTATTGCGCATTCGACCTGATGTTCATGGGAGGCGAGGACCTGCGCAAAATTGCCGCTGCTCGAACGCAAGAAGCGACTCAAGGCAATCCTTCCGCGCAACAAGCTGATCGCGTTTAGCAACCACCGCAAAGGCAGCGGAAAGAAGTTCTTCGCGGAGGCCGAACGTAAGCGCCTCGAAGGCATCATGGCCAAGCGCGCCGACAGTCCGTACGCATCCGGCAGCCGGACCGCCGATTGGCTGAAGGTGAAGACCGCGCAACGGCAGGAGGTCGTGATCGCAGGCTTCACAGCGCCGCGGCGGACACGGCCGTTCTTCGGCGCTCTCGTCCTTGCGGTGCAGGACGACGGCGGATGGCGGTACATCGGGCACGTCGGCACCGGCTTCAGCCACCAGACCCTGGAAGAGCTCCATGGAAAGCTCGTGAAGCTGAAGGCGGCAAAGTCGCCCTTCCCCGTCAAGGTCAAAGACGAGCACGTCACGACCTGGGTTCGGCCGTCTCTGGTCGCCGAGGTCAAATTTGCCGAGTGGACCAGCAAGGGCGAACTGCGCCAGCCGGTGTACCTCGGCCTTCGCTCCGACAAGAAGGCAACGGAAGTGACGCGCGAACGACCGCGGGCGCGAGCGCGGTGATGATGCGTTTCCGTAGGCGGCTGGGAACCAAAAAGACCGATCGGACCTTTCCTGTCGGAGGCCTCGGATTCTCGGCTAACGGCAAGGACGAACGATGCTGCGGGAAAGTAAGGACGAAGAGTTACTGGCCCGTACGGCCGATGTCGCCGCTGCCATTGCGGAGGAAGGCTTGCGATACGTGAGCGACGCGACGCCGGGATACCGGCGAAGGCGGATTGGGACTTCGTTCACTTACCACGACAAAGACGGCAAGCGAATCATCGACAAGGCGGTCATCCGCCGTATCAAATCGATCGGCATCCCTCCGGCGTATGAGTGCGTATGGATATGCCCGTCTCCCAACGGCCACATCCAGGCGACCGGAGTGGACGCGCGCGGGCGTAAGCAGTACCGGTACCACCCGAAATGGCGGGAGCTTCGGGAGCAGAACAAGTACGAGCACATCATGCAGTTCGCGGAGGCGCTGCCGCCCCTGCGTGCCCGTCTCGTATCGGACATGAAGCTGGACGGCCTTCCCCGCGATAAGATACTGGCGACTATCGTGAGTCTACTCGAAAAGACGCTCATCCGCGTCGGCAACGCCGAATACGCCGAGAAGAACAAATCGTACGGGCTCACCACAATGCGGCGCAAGCACGTGGCGATCGGCCCAGGCGTGCTGCGCTTCGACTTCACCGGCAAGTCGGGCAAGCAATGGAAGCTTCAGGTCGAGGACAGACGCATCGCTGCCATCGTGAAGCGTTGCGCGGATATACCGGGGCACGAACTCTTCAAGTATCTCGATGACGGCGGGACATCCCGAACGGTGGACTCTGGCGACGTCAACGGCTACATTAAGGAGATCACGGGACAGGATTTCAGCGCCAAGGACTTTCGGACCTGGGCCGGCACGGTGCTTGCGGCCCTCGCGCTGTCTGAGTTCAAGAAATACGACAGCCAGGCAGAGGCCAAGCGGAACGTCGTCGCAGCCATCGAGAAGGTGTCAAAGCAACTCGGCAATACGCCGGCCATTTGCCGCAAGAGCTATGTCCATCCGGAGATCCTGAGCGCCTACATGTCCGGCGACCTCGTTAAAATGATCGACGCCAAGATTGCGCAGAAGTTCAAGCGCCAATACAGCAAGCTCACTTCGGACGAGATCATGGTCCTCGCCTTCCTCCACAAGCGGCTTCGGACCCTCAAGTCCGCGGATCAGCCATAACGCTTGGTCCGGGCGTACCACGCGGCGTACGGGGTGTTCTTGACGGCGTATCGGTTGTAGTCGGGGGCGCCGTCGTCCCACCACACCGGCCCGCGCTCGCCCAAGCTGCGCTTCGCTTCGTCGACCCTGAGATGAGCTTCCAGTTCGGCGTCGCGATCTCCCGCGCTTTTCGAAACCTTGACGGCCCGCCGTGCATCCATGAGCGCCTTCACGAGACGCGCCTTCTCGCGCGGCTCGATGTCCGGATCGCTCAGGCGCCAGAGCTTTCCTTTCACGACGAAGTAGCGCCCATCCGGGGTGACGGGATGCTTGATGCCGGCCATCTCAAATGAAAGGCTTGCCCCCTGTGACCGCGACGGTCGTCCCCGACGTGTAGCTTGAGAGCGGGTCAGCCAGCATGACATAGGCCGTGGCAAGCTCCGCCGGTTGACCGGCGCGCTTCAGCGGCACCTGCTTGCCGAAGTTCTTCACCGCGTCGTCCGGCATCGTCGACGGGATGAGCGGCGTCCAGATCGGGCCCGGCGCCACGGCGTTCACGCGTATGCCTCTCTCGGCCAGCATCTGAGCCAGGCCGCCGTTGAAATTCTGAATGGCGCCCTTCGTCGTGGCGTAGGCCAGCAGAATGGGGTTCGGCATGTCGGAGTTGACCGAAGCCGTATTGATGATGGCGCCGCCTGGCTTCATGTGCGGCACAGCCGCCTTCGCAAGGAAGAACATCGCGTGGATGTTGATCTCGAAGGTCATGCGCCATTCCTCATCGCTGATGTCGCCGATGTCGGCGAAAGTCGCCTGGTGCGCGGCGTTGTTGACGAGGATGTCGACGCCGCCGAGGTCCCGTACGGCACGATCGACCACGGCGCGGCAATGGTCGGCCGAGCGCAAGTCGCCATCGACCAGGATGGCTTTGCGGCCCTCCTTCTCGACAAGCGCTGCGACTTCCTTGGCGTCATCGGTCTCGTCGAGGTAAGCGATCAGGACGTCGGCGCCCTCGCGGGCGAACGCGATTGCGATCGCGCGCCCGATGCCGCTATCGCCGCCAGTGATGATGGCACGTTTGCCTTGGAGTCGTCCCGATCCCTTATAGCTGGCTTCTCCGTGATCTGGACGCGGATCCATCTTCGCGGTCGTGCCCGGCATCGGCTGACGCTGATTGGGAAAGGGGGGCTTGGGATAATCTGGCATGGGCTGACGCCTTAGTTCGTCCGGACTAGCTTGGCGCCGGCGCCCTTCAGAGCGTCGGCAACGCGCATCAGGTCGCCCTCGTGAAAGTCGACCGACGCCTCGATCGGACCTTTGAGCATTCCGCCCTGCTTCGGCATCGGGGCCGCCTTCGCGTCGGCGCCGGCCGAACGGTCGCCGGTAGTGTTGGCAGCGCCTGCGGGTTGCACGAAGACATCTCCCCCCGGAACGCGGCACTCCCGCACGACGTGCTCGACCGCGAGCTCCGCCGCTCGCCGGGTATGGAGTTCTGCGATGACGGTGCTTTCCATTCGAACTTCTTTCGGCAGGCGGCTGCCGTCAACCGATCGCAGACGTGACAGTTCCTATATCCCGCCGCGTCCGCCGGCCCAGCAGCCAAGGAACGGCGCAGGGATCCGCTCGTTGCATTCGACAACTCCGCCCGAATGCCGAGACTGACCGAATAATGACGAAAAAAGATGTACTGTGGCTGGGACCGCCCGGGGACAACGCGATCCACCTCTGCGTCGACATGCAGCGAATGTTCGCCGAGGACACGGAGTGGAGGACGCCATGGTTCGAGAGGGTGCTGCCCAACATCGTGGCCGTCACGGCAAGACGGCCCGAGCGGACGGTTTTCACTCGCTTCGTCCCGGCCCGAACGGCCAGCCAACGTGCGGGCATGTGGCGGCGGTATTATGAGCGCTGGAGCTCGATGACGGTCGATCGCCTTGGCTCGGATATGGTGGATCTCGTCCCCGAGCTCGCGCACTTCGTTCCTCCTGCGCGGATCTGCGACAAGCGCGTCTACATTGGACCTCCATCTGCGGCTGCGGGAGAAATCGGTCGACACCATCGTGATCACGGGCGCCGAAACGGAGGTCTGCGTGCTCGCCACCGCACTCGGCGCGATCGACTGGGGTTTCCGCGTCATCCTTGTGACGGACGCCCTATGCAGTTCCGCGGACGAGACCCATGACGCGATGATGGCTGTCTACCTGAACCGGTTCGGCGAGCAGGTCGAGTGCGTGACGACCGAAACGTTGTTGGCTGCGTGGCTCGCTTAGCCATCGCCGGCCAGTTAGGAACGCTTCCTATTTGTCGTCGTTTGCCGTGCGGCAATTCAATAATGGGAGACATCCATGGGTTTCTTCACCAAGGACATCAAGACGCTGAACGACCTCTTCGTGCACACCCTGCAGGACATCTATTACGCCGAACAGCAGATCGCGAAGAATCTGCCGGATATGATCGAGAAGGCGAGCGACCAATCCTTGAAGAAGGGTTTCGAGACTCACCTCGCGGAGACCAAGAAGCAGATCACTCGGCTCGAAAAGGTCTTCAAGATGCACGGCGCCGAGGCCAAGGGCGTGGACTGCCCCGCGATTGACGGCATCCTCGAGGAAGCCAACGACGTAGCCGGCGACGTCGACGACACGACGGTTCTCGACGCCGCCCTCATCGCGGCCGCGCAGGCCGTCGAGCACTACGAGATCACGCGCTACGGCTCGCTAATCGCGTGGGCGAAGAAGCTCGGGCGCGACGACTGCGCCTCCGTTCTCCAGGAAAACCTCGACGAGGAGAAGGCAACGGACAAGAAGCTCAGCGACATGGCCGTCAACAGCGTGAACCAGCGCGCCGCATGATACTCGCTAATGCGAACGCCGGCTGCCGACAGAGGCGGCCGGCAGCCTTAGAGATCCAACGCCGGCGTACCGGAACGCCGGTACACCGTGATGGGTGAACTCGCATCGTACGTCGGCGGCATCGCAGCCGTCCTGGCGTCGCTGTCCTACCTTCCGCAGGTTCGGAAAGCCTGGCCGCGCGGATCGACGCAAGATCTCTCTCGGGGCATGCTCGCGGCGCTTACTCTCGGCCTCTCGCTGTGGGTGGTCTACGGCCTGCTACGCTACGACTGGGTCGTCGTCGGCGCGAATGCCATCGGGGCCACCCTAGCCGCCATCGTGCTGGGTTGCAAAATCCGTGACCTCTAACCTAAATCCGTGACCTCTAACCTAGATGCCTAGGCCGATCGACGGCATCTCCACCTTCGGAGACCGCTTTGCTCAACTTCGTCGCCGCGGAGAGACCGTGAGAGTCTCGGCACAGGCTACGCGCTGCGCAGCCAGTCCGACTGCCGCAATTCCGGGTCGCTCTCTCCGAAGGGCAGGCTTGCAAGAAGCGCTCTCAGATCGCGCGCCACGGCGAAAGAGCCGGCCAAAGCGGTACGGATAGTCCGTCAAGAACATGATGCGGTCGGTGCCGAGCACGTCGATGGCCCAACGCAGGTATCTCTTGCTTCCATGCCGCTCGGCGTCGCCTTGACGTTGCTTTGGAAGTATTCGGCGCTGGTCATCTCGAGGCTAAAGTGCCTTCGCCAAATAGGTCGCCGTGCGGCTTCCGGAGGCGGCAACCTGCTTCGGCGGCCCTGACGCCACGATATGGCCACCCTCATCGCCCGCTCCGGGCCCCACATCGAGGATCCAGTCGCTGTTCGCGGCGACCGACATGTCGTGTTCGACCAGGATCACGGTGTTGCCGGCGTCGACGAGGCCTTGAAGCTGCCTGCTCAACCTCCGAACGTCGGATGGGTGCAGGCCGGTCGTTGGTTCGTCGAGAACGTAGAGCGTCCCGCCGCGCTGCGCCCGCTGCAACTCGGTCGCAAGCTTGACGCGCTGCGCCTCACCTCCAGAGAGCTGGGTCGCCGACTGACCGAGCCTGATGTAGCCCAATCCCACCTCTCGAAGCACGCCCAGCGACCGGGAAAGCATTTCGTCTTCTCCGAAAAACGCGGATGCCGCGTCGACCGTCATCGCCAGTACCTCCGCGATCGATTTGTCGCGAATTTTGATCTCGAGCGTCTTCGCGTTATAGCGAGAGCCCTTGCAAGTCGGGCACGGCGTGTAGACGCTCGGAAGGAAAAGAAGTTCGACGCAAACGTATCCCTCACCCTCGCACGTCTCGCAGCGGCCTTTGGCGACGTTGAACGAGAACCGGCCGGCGTCGTATCGCCTGGCGCGAGCCTGCTTTGTCGCGGCGAATAGCTTGCGCACGTGATCGAGCAACCCGGTGTAGGTCGCCAGATTGGAGCGCGGCGTTCGTCCGATCGGCTTCTGGTCGACGACGACGAGTCGCTTGACCCTATCGAGACCTTCGGCGATCTCGCCGCCCAGCGTGCGCACCCGCGCCTCAAGTTCGCCTTCGTCCGGATCCGCCTCCCGGCGTTGACCAAGCCGCTCGGCAACGGCCTCGACGAGAAACTGGCTGACCAGAGTGGACTTGCCCGAGCCCGAGACGCCGGTCACGCAGGTGAGGACGCCGAGAGGGAGATCGGCATCCAGGCCGCCGAGGTTGTTGCGCGTGACTCCCCGCAGCTTCAGCCAGCCAATCGGGTCGCGAACCTTTCGTGGCGGCTCGGCGGTTTCGCCGAAAAGGAAGTGCCGCGTCTGCGATGATTTCACTTCGGCCAATCCCGCAAGTCGTCCGCTGTAGAGTATCTTACCGCCCTGCTCTCCCGCGGCGGGCCCGACATCAACGATCCAGTCGGCCTTGCGCACCACGTCGAGCTCGTGTTCGACGACGAAGAGCGAGTTGCCCGAGGCTTTCAGACGCTCCAGCGCCCGCAGCAACGCTTCGGTGTCCGTCGGGTGCAGGCCGGCCGATGGCTCGTCCAACACGTAGACGACGCCGAACAGGTTTGATCTGACCTGCGTCGCGAGACGAAGCCGCTGCAGTTCGCCCGGAGACAAGGTCGGCGTGCTTCGCTCGAGCGTGAGATACCCGAGGCCGAGATCCAGCAAAACCTCGAGGCGCCCCGCAAGGTCTTTGACGATCCTTTGCACGACGAGCGCCTTTTCGGGATGGGACTCGTTCGGCTCCGCTCGATCGATATACGGCTTGACAAGCGCGTCCAGCTTCTTCAACGGCAGGCGCGACATCTCAGCGATGTCCAGTCGGGCGAACTTGACGGAGAGAGCTTCCGGCTTGAGCCTCTTGCCCTTGCAGACCGGGCAGTCGTCGCTCGACAGGAATTGCGCCACGCGCCGCTTCATCATCGCACTCTGCGTAGTGGCGTACGTTTGAAGAACGTATTTGCGAGCCCCGGTGAAGGTGCCCATGTAGCTCGGTTCTTCCTTTTTCTTCAGGGCCCTGCGTGTTTCAGCGGGTGTGTATCCGGCGTAAACCGGAACGGTCGGCTGCTCCTCGGTGAAGAGAATCCAGTCGCGATCCTTCTTAGGGAGTTCGCGCCACGGCCTGTCGACGTCGTAACCGAGCGTGACCAAGATGTCTCTGAGGTTCTGCCCCTGCCAGGCCGACGGCCAGGCCGCGACCGCCCGCTCCCGAATGGTCAATGCGTCGTCGGGCACCAGCGTCCGTTCGTCGACCCGATGAACACGCCCGATGCCGTGGCAATTGGGACAGGCGCCCTCCGGCGTGTTGGGCGAGAAGGATTCCGCGTAAAGCAATGGTTGGCCGCGCGGATAGTCGCCGGCGCGTGAGTACAGCATCCTCAGCAAGTTGGACAACGTAGTGACGCTACCCACCGAGGACCTGGTCGTCGGCGATCCACGCTGCTGCTGCAGCGCGACAGCCGGCGGCAATCCTTCGACGACGTCGACGTCGGGCACCTGCATTTGGTGAAACAGCCGACGCGCGTATGGCGACACGGATTCGAGATACCGCCGCTGCGCCTCCGCGTATAAGGTTCCGAACGCCAGCGAGGACTTTCCGGATCCGGAGACCCCGGTGAAGACCACGAGCTCGTTGCGGGGAATGTCGAGCGAGACATCCTTGAGATTGTGCTCGCGCGCCCCTCTGACGCGAACGAAGCCGTCACGCGCCTCGGGCGGCGGTTCTTCTGGTCTTTTTGCTTTGGCATCCATCCGGAAAGAAGCTCTGTCGGGGCGCAGGGTTCCGTGCAGCGCTATCCTGCAATTACGGGCACCTCGGTTGTCGGAAGGCGCGCCATGACGTCCCCCGAGATTTTCAGATGCGCTTCGACAAGCCCACGCGGAGTGGACCCAAGCCACAGTGAGATAGCGCTTACGACAATCGGGCGCCGCTTTCTATAAGCGTTCCATAGGAACGTTTCCTCTCTCCTCGCCGTTGTGTCGCGGACGAGGACCATTCTGGGATCGATGGCCGGCAAACGTGAAACTTCACGACCGACTTCGCCAGACGCGATTGGCGCCTGGCCTCTCGCGGCGGCGGGCGCGTTCGGTTGCACCTTCAGCATCAATCCCGACGCACATTCCGTTCCGGAGCTCGACCGCATGCACTGGGGCGTAGAGATGGCCCGCAAAGGCGGCGTCCTCGCGGACCGCGTCCTGAACGCGATGCCTCTCACCGAAATCATGCGACACCTGAAGCGCAAGCGCCGCTTTGCGGCGCGCGCGGCATGACGCCGGTAGCGATGGCGCTCGAAAGAATAGTCTTCGCCGTCTCGATCGACAGCAAGCATCGGTTCAGCAAGATACTCCGACTGTCGGTGACGCTCGTCGCCGGTCATGGCATCGAGGGCGACGCGCACTATGGTCAATTCGTCAAGCATCGGTACTTGACCCGCCGCTATCCTCGATCACCCAATCTCCGTCAGGTCCACCTTATTTCGAGCGAAACGCTCAACGCTCTGCGCGTCGCAGGCTACGATGTCGGGCCCGGCGAAATCGGCGAGAAGATCACGACGACCGGCCTCGATCTCGAGACCTTTCCGCTCGACACCAGGCTCCGAATTGGCGCCTCGGCATGTATCCTTCTTACCGGCTTGCGGAGCCCATGCGTCCTGATCGATCGATTTCGACCCGGCTTGAAAAGCCGGCTGAGCGACGAGCCCGGGCAGCCTTTAGGGCCGGCGTCATGGCAATGGTGACCAAAAGCGGCGACGTCTCGCCCGGCGACGCTGTCCGGGTCATCCTTCCGGCGACGCCTCACAGGCTGCTTCCGCCGCTTTGACGCGGTGCCGCAGTGCGTCAGGCGGCTTCAAGATCGTGGATGAGAGGCGGGATCCCATCCGGTGTCACATCCAGCATCGCAAGGGTGATCGGCAGCTTAAAGCGGCGCCGGCCAGCGCTTCCTGGATTCACGTACAGAACCCCGCCGACCGTTTGGATTTTCGGCATATGGGAATGGCCCGATACGACGATGTCGATGCCCTTGGCGACGGGATCGATGGACATGGCCTTAAGGTCATGGAGCACGTAGACCGTCTTCCCGGCGAGGCTCGCTGTCTCGATTTCGGCGTAGTGGCGACCCCAGTCAGCGGTGTCCACGTTGCCGCGGATTGCGGAAATAGGCGCGATCCGACGCAACGCCGCGATGATGCCGGGATCGCCGATGTCGCCGGCGTGGATGATGTAGTCGGCGTCGGCCAGCGCCTGCAGCGCCTTTGTTCTCAGATGCCGATCCTAAAGGGCATTTTGCACCATGAGCGAGTTGCAAGAATATTCTAACCTCTGCAGCGCATCTCGTCTCTCCGCATGCGATCTACGGCGGCCTCGGGCTGGCTCTCGAACACCCTTCGCTCACGTGATCGTGCAATTTTCGTTCGGCGATAATTCGATGCAGCAGGAACTCAGTTTAGCTCCTCTACAGCGCAAGGCAGGCGGCGATTCCGAAGCCGACGACGGCCACATCGCAATGGTTCGCCCTAGAGCTGCCCCCCTCCAGCAATATCGCGATATCCACCCATAGCTAGAATGCTGACCATCCTAAACTCCGAGCAACAGCGCAAATGTCCGCAGGTGCCCTGGTTCCTCCTGCCGCGGGAAATGGCCCCCGCATACCGATGACCAAGGCGGCGACCCGATCTATGCGACCGAGCTGCGGCATCGGCGGCGAGGAACAAACTCCGATCGATGCCGTTCCATCGCTTTGAACTCGAGGAGTGACGTCATGGGACTATTCACAAAAGATATCAAAACCATGGATGATCTGCTGCTGCATGGGCTGCAGGACATCTATTATGCCGAGCAGCAGATCCTCAAGGCGTTGCCGAAAATGATCGACAAGGCCACCAACCGGGATCTGGTCACGGGGCTCAGGAACCATCTCGAAGAGACGAACAAGCAGGTCGAGCGCCTCGAAAAGGCCTTTGAGAAACTGGGCCAGTCGCCGAGCGGCACGCAATGCCCCGCCATCGACGGCATCATCAAGGAAGCGGATGAGACGGCCGGCGAAATCGAAGACAAGGCGGTGCTGGATGCGGCGATCGTCGCCAACGCTCAGGCCGTCGAACATTACGAGATCTGCCGATATGGCACGCTGATCGCCTGGGCCGAGGCGCTCGGCCACGACGACATCGTGCGTTTTCTGAACACGAACCTGAACGAAGAAAAGGCAGCGAACACCAAGCTCAACACTGTGGCGTTGCGTAAGGGCGTCAATAAAAAGGCTTCCACCGCCGCCTGATCGCCAACTCTGGCGAATGATTTCGCCAGACCGGCTCCCGCTCGATGCCTAATGAGTAGTTGACTGTCGCTATGACCAACCTGACAAAATTGCCGAGCTGGGCCGACAAAGACAATATCTTTACTGTTGTCGAAACGCCGCGCGGCAGTTCGTGCAAACTCGATTTCGATCCCAAGCTCGGCATTTTTGCCTTGGCAAAGCCCCTTATGGCGGGCCTGACCTATCCGTATGATTGGGGTTTCATTCCGTCAACCAAGGCCGAGGACGGCGATCCGCTGGATGTTCTGATCCTGCACGACGCACAGACTTATCCGGGCGTCGTGCTGCGCTGTCGTCCGGTTGGAATTCTCGAAGTCGAGCAGAAGAAAAAGGGCAAGACGGAACGAAACGACCGCATTTTTGCGGTTCCTGATCGGTCGCCGCTCGAAACGAATCTCAAGGATATCCGCGATCTTCCTTCCCATGCGCGCGACGATCTCGAACAGTTCTTTCGAGCGACCAACGCGCTGGAGGACAAGGAGCTGAAGTTTCTCGGATGGCATGGTCCCAATCGAGCGACTAAGGCCATCAAACGGCTGGCCCGCTGAGCCGAGCTTAATTCCGGACCGAACTAGAACTTCAGCGTCGTTCGTAGACCAAGCACCGTTGCATTATGAAGAACCCTGCCGGGCACATAACTTGACGGGCTGGTGGCACCTCCGCCTGGATGGATGATATATTGAAAATTGGGCTGCAATGTCCACCCATCCCTGATCTGGTATTGATACACGGCGGTCAGAAGTCCTTCGAAACTTCGCATCGGCCAAATCGGATTAACAAGGGCACGATAATCGGCATCCAGCGCTTGTGCGCGTTTCGACACATGCGCGTAGCCGGCCGCAATGCCGAACTTGTCGTCGGGACGCTGGTCGCTGAGCCCAATGAATTCGATGCCGCTGTCCGCATAGAGATCGATGAGATTGCGGTCGGCGGGCGCGCCCGAGACGCGCGTAAAAATCCCGATGCCTCGATCATCGCTCTTCGGGACGCGATAGATCTTCTGCTCGAAGACCATCCAGCCGCCGATATCGCCGGACAGGAGCAAGGGTTCGCCGCTGCTGGTTGGCGACGCGAGCGAAACACCATTGGAGTCTAGTCTCTGATCGGCGAAAAACCCAAAATGCCGCCAGCCGCCCAACTTGATTTGGCCAGCAGGGTTCGGATCGCCCTTCTTGTTGTTCCAGGCATATTGGATCTGCGCGAGCAGTAAGGGCGGATCATTGACGCGAAAGTTGACGCCATAGCGGTTGCGCTCTTGCGGGTCCCCTGGGCCGGGGCCGGCCTGGTCGCCGTCGAATACGCCGCCAAGAACAGATAACCGCTCGGTGACGTTGACAAGAAGCCGGGCGCCCATCGCAGCCAAGGGGGGCGATGGTCCGCCGCTCGGCAGATCAAGTGAGGTGATCGCGGGCCAGCCCATTGAGGCGTTTGTCAGCACGTCAGTGTATCTGGTGTTGAAGAACTCGCTGTCAGCGGCGAGCTGACCGGCCTTCAGCGAGATTTTCTTATCGCCCCACTGTTTTTCGAAATAGGCCTCATAGAGACGCGTGGATGGTAAAGCCTCGATGCCGCTGACCACGAAATAATTCTGCAGACTGCCGCGCGATAATCCGCCGCCATGGATCTGGAACATGTTGGCGTGAAATGTCAGTTGATCGAGACCGGCGAGCTTCTGCAGGTCCAAATCAACGGCGAGATTGAGGCGCCCTTCATAGGCAGATCCTTGTTTCAGTCCGCCAGAGGGATTGCCCAGCACTTCGCCGATATAGGTGGCCGCTAATTTGGCGCCGTATTTTTGTAGGGGATTGGGAAGGAGACCGAGCGTTTTTTCCTCTACGGTGCTTTCGCCCGTGTCGGGATCGGCTGGTTTGTCGTCGTCAGTCTTCTTATCCTCCTGGGCGACCGCTGTCCCGGCCGCAAGCAGCATGGCAGCGAAAAGCAAACGACTAAGGCGCTTTTTGGCATGGCTCACAGTTTTCGATCCCGCTCGGCGTGATGCAAGCATATCGGGCCATGTGATTGCTCGGAATTCAAGCCCGTTGATGGAGTTCGCCTTGCAGAGGCTAACGTGTGTTAATCTAGACTGCGGAACGCGCGTGCGCTCGGTCACCCACCGACTAACTTGCCAGCATAAGGGCAACGGGCGCCACCTCGATCTGCAGGCTGAACCGTTTAGTGTGGAGGTCGATCAAAGCATCAGGACTTTCATCGAACGAACTGCAGAGCGCGTCTTCGGCGAGGATCACGCGGTAACCGATAGAGCCACCCCGTCTCCAATCGATCGCCTCGAAAACCGTTCCCGGTGAGGAACTGCGCGCCGGCCGGACGGGTTGGAAGCCGAGACAGACGATGGAGGAGAAGCGCCATGGGCTTTGGACGAGGTGCCTTGTTGTGGCTGCTGGGCGTGCCGCTGCCGATCATTCTGCTGCTGGCGATTTTCTGGCACCATTAGGGCGGCGAGCCGCGGCTCGCGCGGTGCGGCTGCCGCATCGCGCTTTGAACACTGGCCGTTGAAGCCCTCATGGCATCCTAACGCGGCAAGCGGGACGCTCGGCGGACAGTCCCCATCCCGAGGAGCACATGGCTACGGCCAAAGCCAAAAGGCGAAATCGAGGTACGGGCCCCCTCAAACGCCTTGGACCGGGCCTCATCACCGGCGCGTCGGACGATGATCCTTCCGGTATCGGCACTTATAGCCAGGCGGGCGCTCAGCTTGGTTTTGGCATCGGCTGGACGATGCTCTTGAGCTATCCTCTGATGGTGGCGATCCAGGAGATTTCGGGCCGGATCGGCCGGGTGACCGGCCACGGCATCGCAGGCAATGTCTGTCGCAATTATCCCGGCTGGGTCATCTGGTCGCTGATAAGTCTTCTCTTTATCGCCAACACGATCAATGTCGCGGCCGATCTTGGAGCCATGGCGGATGCGGCAAAACTGGTGATCAGCGGATCGGCAATCGTCTACGTCGTTGCCTTTGCAGTCATCTCGGTCTTGGCGCAGATTTTCATTGCCTACAAACGGTATGTGGCGCTCCTCAAATGGCTCACTTTAGTGCTATTTGCCTATGTCATCGCTCTGGCGGTTGTCAAAGTACCCTGGGCTGAAGCGCTCAAGGGATTGTTCGTACCGAAGATCGAATGGAGCGGCACCTTTCTGACGACGCTTGTTGCCATTCTCGGAACCACCATCTCGCCTTACCTTTTCATCTGGCAATCCTCGCAAGAGGCGGAGGAGCAGCGCATTCATCCTGACAAGAAGCCGCTCAAGGAGGACACGAGTCCCCACGAGCGCGAATTCTGGCGCATTCGCATCGATACGATGATCGGCATGGCCTTTTCGAACCTTTTTGCGATCGCCGTCATCATTACGACGGCGGCCACCTTGCACCAGCAGGGGATGACCGATGTGCAATCATCGGCGCAGGCCGCTGCGGCGTTGAAGCCGATTGCGGGCCCGCTTGCTGAACTTGTTTTTGCGCTCGGCATCATAGGCACGGGCTTGCTCGCCGTTCCGGTACTGGCCGGATCGACGGCTTATGCCATAGGCGAAGGCCGCAAATGGCCGGTCGGTCTTGCCCGCAAGCCGAAGCAGGCGGTCGCCTTCTATGCGGTGCTCGCCCTCTCCGTTGGCCTCGGCGTGGCGCTCAATTTCACGCCGATCGATCCGATCAAGGCGCTTTACTGGAGCGCGGTCATCAACGGGGTTCTGGCGGCACCGGTGATGACCATGCTTATGCTGCTCGTCAAACGGCGCGATGTGATGGGTAGGCTCGTTGTCGAAGGCTGGCTGTACTGGCTCGGCTGGGCATCGACGGCCGCGATGGGCCTCTGCATCGTCGGCATGGCGGTCAGTATGCTGATGCCCGGATCATCCTAGGAATGGCGGGAGGCGTGGTGAATACGCATTGCGCTTTCTGATTGAGGGCTTGGTCTCTCCTTGTTCGCTAACCTCGGTGACATGCTGCGATCCAAGAGTTTAGCTGGAATGTTTGGCGCTACGCCCTCGGTCGCGCTCGCAACGCTCGGCCTCGCTTTCTACAAGCATGGCGGCGACTGCGTTGCAAGCGAGAAGGACGCTCGATGATCCTCGGCTCGATCGCGCTCGCGGCCTACAGTGTTGTTGTCCGCAGTTTCTGATGCGGGCCGACTGGTCGGCGCTGAGGGCCGCCCCCGCCGCTCTTGCAATCTGGCTTTCGATGGCTGCGGGCCTCAAGCAAGTATTGATCGGGCGACCGTCATGGTCGTGCACGTCAAGCTGTTAGCACTCAAGCAGGGACGCGCCTGCGAATATGTCGGGTTTTGCGCTCGGCGGATTGGCGACCGTCGTGGCCGGCCTGGTCGCGGACTGGGGAAGCCTGCGGCCGATGGGCTGATGCGGGCCTTTCCGGCGATCTTCTGCGCCAGTGCGACCTTGATCGTCAAAGGCCCGCTCGGCATCCCGAGCGGGCCTTTTTTGCGGAGCGTTCGCCAAGACGAGGCGCGAATCCGCCCCCGCCTTTCCAGTTTAAGAAATCACAGACTGGTCGGCCGGATGCTAGATTGCTTCTCGTTACTTCTCGGGAACCCAGGTCGTGCTGGCCTTATCGTATTTGAAGCCCGGTGCGGCTTTCAAACCATCCTTCGTTTCGTCCAACGTGAGCCACCACTTGTCGTCCTTCTTTTCGGTCCTGACCGCAGTGAACGGCACGATCACATCCTTCTCGCCGGCCCCCAAGAATCCACCGACGCCGATGACAAGCCCGGTCACCTTGCCGGATTTATCGACCAACACGTCGTCGATCGTGCCGATCTTGGACTCCTTAGGATCGTAAACGCTCTGCTTGTAGTAGTTGGTCACGGTCCAACTTTCAGGCGGGGCAGCCGTCATCGTGTCCGCGGCGAAAGCGGCTGAACAAGATGCGATAATCGCGGATGCTGCCAGGATAGTCGTTAGCTTCATGTTCTCTTCTCCGATAAGCCCTGAGACGGGCTCCGGAAACGACAACCAGCCCTCATTGTTCCAAAACGCACGATAGGCATTTGCAGGACCGGGCTGAGCAAGACTTCGTTCGCTCATCAACGGTGACGAGAGGTCAGCCGGATAGCTTAAACGCAGCCGGGAGCATCCTTATTAAGACGGCTCAGCTTCGGCCTCCGTCACCTTGGATTCAATCTGGAGCATTTTGGGTGCTAACCACCCGACGCTTACCCGCGCTCTGCTCGGTATCATCAATTTCGACCGTCCGATCTGCGGCGGCCTCGGCTGGTCTCAAAAACCATCGCGCCCGGCGTGGTACGTGCACTTTTCGTCTGGCGATGGTCTGACTGCACCAGGAGCTCAGTTAAGGCGGTACAAAGCAAAGTTTAAAAGCGATGCGAACGCCACCCACCCCGCGTACGGGATAAATAAGAGAGCCGCTGGCCGATTGGCTTGCCATTGCAGGCCTATAAAAAAAAGAATCAAACCCAGCATCAGAAGGATGACCGAAAGGCCCATAGCCAAGTTGTGCAATCGGAAAACGATGGGAGACCAAAGAAAATTAAGCACCATCTGTCCGAGCCACACTTGCAAGGCCAGGCCATTGATCTCCTGTAGGTACGTTCGCCATCCAGCGATTGCGATCAGTACATACAGGACCGTCCAGGTTGGCGCGAAAACCCAGTTTGGGGGATTGAATGACGGCTTCTGCAATGCGGCGTACCATTTACCGGGCAAGTTGATTACGCCGATCAGCCAACCAATACCCACCACAGCAATAAGAAAGATTAGCAGACTTCGATTTCTGGTTTTCATGATCTGACATTGGGTGTTAAGCGAGAGCAAGGAAGAAGCAATAAAGGCATCAAGCAATCAACTGACTTGGGTGATGCCACCCGTGGCCTCCTGCCCGATAAGAAATCAAGTTAGGGCCGGGCGCAGATTACACTAGGAACCATCGATTCCGATGTCTGTTTTGCTCCCATGAGCGAGCCGTTGCCGATCCTCGTGGAGAAGTTGATCCATATGTCTTGGTTGGGACTTCCCGAGCGCTTTGGCTAGATCACAGATCCTGGCGATGCGAGCGACTTCCTTCCGAGAAGCATCGACGACATGGCACAGGCCGGTGAACATCGACAACTCATGTTAGCGAACTGTGCCATTGACGCACATCTTCTCCGCCCGCCCGATCTTGCTTTCGCGCTGCTTCTCCCGGCAACCGCTTTCGCTCGCGCCGCTCTTCCGGCGTTAAATCCGTTTTCTTCAGCGTGGGGATTTTTCACTTTCCGGAATCCTTAACGCGGGGACGGCCAGTGAAGGTTCCCTGTTGCCAGAGGTACATTCGGTCATGCTAGAGTTGCACCATGGTTGTTGACGTCCTTGTAAATGGGGGGCGGCCCCGCCGGATTAAACGCTGCTTTGATCTTAGGGAGGTGCCGCCGGCACGTTTTGCTTTGCGACAACCAGCAGCAACGCAACCGCGCCTCGCCAAAGATTCACGGGTTAATCGGATCTAACGGCCGTTCGCCCGCGCAATTCCTGCATGACGCTCGGGGGGAGCTAGCCGGCCATCAGACGGTCTTGATCCGCCGGACCCGTGTAACAGAAATCGATCCGTCCGACAGCGGATTCAGATTTGTCTGCGCCGATGGGATCAGCGGCGTTGCTGCAAAAGTTCTGCTGGCGACAGGGCTTATTGACGAGCTCCCCGAGCTTACCGGGATAGAGGCCTTTTACGGCATCTCGGCCCATCACTGTCTCTATTGCGATGGCTACGAATACGCCGGCAAACGGGTTGTTGCTTACGGCAAAGGTGATAAGGGTGCGGATCTTGCTGTGATGATGAAGCACTGGGTCAACGACATCGTATGCTGCAGCGATGGCACAGAAGTCAGCGAGCAGGCGGTTAACCGGCTCGAGCAGCACGGGATCACGCTGCGCAAGGAGCGCATCCGATCGCTCGAGGGCCCGGGGGCGCTCTTGCAAAGATCAACTTTAAGAGCGGATCCTGCCTTGCGTGCTCGGGCCTGTTTTTCTCGACTGGTTGCCGCCAAGCGTCCCATCTTTCGCAGTATCTCGGCTGCAAGCGGGACGATAAAGGGAGGCGCAATCACCGACCCGATGACGGAGGAGACCAGCGTACCAAGTGTCTATGTCGCGGGCGACGTGTCGCGCGACGTTCTGCTCGTAGCGGTCGCCATTGGCGAAGGCGCGAAGGCCGCGGTCGCCATCAACAAAGCCTTTCTCAGGCGCGACGGGCTCTGCGACTAGGGGGCGCCTCACCGCCCTTTAATCTCTGTTGCAAGCGTTCCCAGTGCTCGCCTTTCAGTGGCGATAGAAAGGTCGTAGAAATCGGGCATGCCGATAAATACCAATCTAATGCGAACTCTGTTGGCTCCGCCAGCCTAGCGCGTCTCCTTCTCGGCCCGGAGCCAGCATCGTCTTTCCGATGCCGCCAGGTCCCCTCACGGCCCACCCGCGACTGAGCCCGCGATCACCATCACCAGCGCATCGAGATCGATGCTGCCGTGCACGGCAAGATCTTCTGCATCATGCACGCGCAGCAACTCCGGACGGTTGGCGGCTTGTCGATTCAACTCGCCGATGATCGCTTCCCTCAGCTTTTCCTCGAGCATATTCGGCACCGTAACCTCCAGGATCGAATCTCGTTGTGGCCATGAACCTGCGCCAGAGGCGCTGTGGATCCAACGGGTGTGAACGGTTCCAGAATGCGACAACTGTGCCCTCCGGCACCAGCCCCTGCGCGCTTGCGCAGTCGCCTCACGACCAAGCGGGACGTCAGAGCCTGCCCGAGGCGGTCACGCGCCACACGGTGTTGCCGACATCGTCGGCAATGAGCAGGCCGCCGGACTTGTCGATCGCCAATCCCACCGGCCGGCCGCGGGATTTTTCATCCTCGCTCAGGAAGCCGGTCACGACATCCTGCGCCGGTCCGCTCGGATGGCCGTCGGCAAACGGCACGTACACAACCTTGTAGCCGTTGAGCTGCGGTCGATTCCAGCTACCGTGCTCGCCGATGAAAGCACCGCCCCGATAGGACGACGGCAAGTTTTCCCCGGAGTAGAATGCGAGCCCCAGCGGCGCGACATGAGAGCTCAGCGCGAAGTCCGGAACGGTGGCCTTCGCGACAAGGTCCGGCCGTTGCGGCTGCACCCGTGGATCGACATTCTGACCGATATAGCTGTACGGCCAGCCGTAGAAGCCGCCCTCCTTCACCGACGTCAGATAGTCGGGCACGAGATTCGGGCCAATCTCGTCGCGTTCATTGACGACGGTCCATAGCGCGCGGGTCTGCGGTTCGAAGGTCAGGCCGTTGGGATTGCGCAGGCCGCTGGCAAAAATCCGCCAGCGGCCGGTTGAACGCTCGACCTCGAGGATTGCCGCCCGATTCTTCTCCGCCTCCATCCCGTTCTCGGTGATGTTGCTGTTGGAGCCGACACCGACATAGAGCAACGCGCCGTCCGGGCTTGCCACAAGGCTCTTGGTCCAGTGATGATCGATCGGCCCGCCCGGAAGCTGTGTCAGGGTCTGACCCGGCTCGGTGATCTTGGTATCGCCTTCGTGATACGGATATCGGACGATCGCATCGGTGTTCGCGACGTACAGGTCGTTGCCGACCAGCGCGACGCCGAATGGCGAATGAAGGTGGTCGAGGAAGACGCTTTGCATCTCCGGCTTGCCATCGGCTTTGGCGCCGCGCAGCAACGTGATGCGATTGCTTTCGCCCGTATTGCCGCCGGAGGTCGCCCACGACTCCACCCATTTCATGATGAAGTCCTTTGGCCGCTTGATCGGCTCGGTCCCCGGCGCCTTGGACTCGACGACCAGGATGTCGCCGTTCGGAAGCACATAAAGCGAGCGCGGGTGCTGCAGTCCGGTCGCGAGCGCATTGATCTGCAAGGTATCCGGCACCTTGGGCTTCTCGCCCTGCTTCCAACCGACAACAGAGGCGACGTGCATTGGCGGCAGCAGATATTGCTCTAGCGCCGGCAAGTCAGGACGTGCACCGATCTGGGTCTTCGGGTCGGGCGCCGTCTCCCTGCTGCAGCCACCAAGGCCCAACCCGGCTATCAGCGCTGCCGTCAGTGCAATTTGAGGAGTGTTTGTCAGATCGAACCGCATCAGCCCGCCACTCCGACCCGATGATGATAGACCATGGCCCAACCGAGCCAAAGCGTGAACAGCATCACGAGGACGGTCAGCGCTGACAGCACCAGCCCGGTCGGCACCACCGAGGTCCAGGCGTCACGGCTGTGGACGAACGCGTTGAACAGCGCGAGCAGCATCACAATCACGTTTCCGATCATGTGAAGCCAGGCATAGGCCAGTCGGCGAATCAAGCGGTTGCCCAGGAAGTCGATCAAGCCGGCGATCGCGGCAAGGCCCCCCATGATAAGCCCCGCGAACAACAGCCAAGCCGAAAAGTTCGCCCACTGCATTTCAGCTGTTTGCCAGTAGGCAATGTCGGTCACCAGCGTGCCCACAAAGCAGACGATCGGATATGGCACCAGCATCGGATGGATTGGGTGCGTGCCTACCCTTGCCGTCGAGGCCGGAATGACCGAACGTGTGGTGATTGGCGTGACCGTGGCCTCTTGCATTTGCGCCGCTCCGAAAGAGGTCCAACGGCACGTTTGGAACGAGGTTCCTAAGTACGCCGCACCGTAGGGCGGTCTTTGGCCGCCGTCGCGATGCCGGCCAGTCGATTTTCCGGTCCGGCCGGCGATCTCGCCTCCCGAATTTTCCCGCGAACCATCGGGTTACCCTGGTAGCGTCTATGGAGACGATTGGCCGTGCCGAGCGATGTCCACGTACCTGCATCTCCAAACGAGTACCATGCCACCGGATGAAGCTAGCTGGATCAAAAAGGCTTATGAGAACGCCTAGTCCGAGGGCAAACATAAGGCTCCGCTCTAAGGGCGGCGTGGTGGACACCTGCTGTGCAGCGAGGGGTACACAAAGGGTCGCCCCATTAGTCCGACCGTGACGATGCAAAGCGGCAGGAGTAGATTGACCACGGATGCCGCGAAGAGCGCCTCCACGATCCCGGTGGCGGTCACCTGCCCCCCGATCCACAGCATGGTGGTCGCGACATCACCATCGGCGACCATGCTCGGCTGGCATTTGCCGCGATCACGATCATCCCTGCGAAGAAGAGCCGGTCCTTTTTTCTTATCGAGCGGCTTCTGGAGCAACGACACCATTGCAATGGTGGTGGTGAGAATATCGAGGATTGCACTTAGAAAGAATGTAATCCAGACAATCAGCCACAGTAGCGTGGCGAACTTCCTGGTCCGGATTTGCGCCGTAACGATCTCAAATCCGTCATGGGCATCGATCACCTCGACGATCGTCATGGCTCCCATCAGGAAAAATACGATTTTGGCCGTCGTTCCAATAGTTTCCGTCACCTCCTCGCCGAGGCGGACTTGTTGATCTTGAGCGGATGTTCCAGCGCGATCGCCGCGTAGCAGATTGCGGCGAGATGCAGCGCGCCGCTCCATAGAAGCTTCGATAGCGAAACCTCAACCGTTGGGTCGCCTATGGTTCGTTAATAGTTGATCTTTTCTGAAGGGACGCTACGGGCTACTTTGCGGCAAGCGTGAAGAACCTCGCATTGGAAGGCTGAGATAAGCTAACTTGATCGCAATCCCCGTACTCACACCAAACTGCTTTCGCCATCTGGATAACAAAAACGGCGTTTGGATGGATCGCTTTGTAGCGAGCGTTCGTCGAAAAGGGGTTAATGTTGATGCGATCATGTTGGGAAGCGATCTATGTCTAGCACTGCCTGCGCACTAACCGGATTTATTGCGTGGACACTCCTTCTTCTAGTTTTGATGGAGACAATTCGGACCTACCTTGTGCTAACGGGATCGATTGCGGCAAACGGCTTTACTCCAGACAACGCCGGGCTATCGCCGTTCATGAGACGTCTCGCGCGAGCGCACGCAAACTGCATTGAAGGTCTCCCGCTATTTGGTGGATTGCTGGCGGTCATGGTCATGACGTCAAGAACGTCAGTCACGACACGATGGCGCTTTGGTTGCTTGGCGCCCGTATCGGACAATCGATAATTCATCTTATCTCGACGAGCCCTATGGCGGTTAGCTTGCGCTTCACCGCTTTCGCCGTCAGGTAGTGATCGCAGTATACTGGTGCTGGCGATTGCTTAGCAGCTTAGCCCGCGGCGGCGCGATCAGAAGGCTAACCGGCGCGGAATGGGATCGGACCGATGATTGGGCGGTAAGGCGCAAGCCGATTTGGGCGGTCTCACCGATAAACCTATGCAACTCGGGCGCAGCGTCGTCGGGGACCGCGCGCTTCCACCATCCGCGTTGAATTATCGTAGACCTGCCCGGTGACGGTCGGCAAAGCACGTGCCTGATTATTTGTCATCAAGACTGTCAAACCCGCCTAGTTCGACAATCTTCTCGATGTCCTTAAGCGTTACGACCTTACGCTTGAGATCAAGGATGCCTTCGGTTCGGAATGATTGGAGCACTCGATTGACGTGGACGATGCTCAGGCCAAGCGCATCGGCCAGCTTAGATTGGGTAATCGGGAACTCAAACTGCTCATTGACGACCAGTCCCATTGCCGCCAACCGCTGCCGCAGTTCACCAATCAAATAAGCCATCCGCCCCGAGGCCGATCGCGTTCCGAGATTCACGATCCACTGGCGAAACAGCATCGCGTCAACGAGCGTTTCGCGCCAGAGTGCTCGCGTCAGGGCCGGCCGCGTTTCTAGGACGCGTTCGAGCGCGTCGTGATTTATGAAGCCCACCCGCGTTTCCGAAAGCGCCGTCAGATCATGGTCCATTCGTTTTAGCGGCAGGCCTTGCAGATCGGGTATGTCGCCCGCTATGTGGAACGAGAGGATCTGCCGCTTGCCGTTTTCCGCAGTCTTGGACCGGTAAGCGAAGCCGCTCAGGATCACGCAGCATTGCGTGCTGAGGTCTCCTTCGCGCACAATGATAGAATCTTCCGGCAAAGTCTTGACGGGCGCCATGATCGACCGCAGCGCCTCGATATTTTCATCAGGCAACTCGGAGTGCAGTCGCAACTTGCGGACCATCATCTCGATCGGCATCTGAAGTTCCTTGAGGTTGCGTACTCAACCTTGGACGGCCCTGACCGGCAACCCGGAGGATAGAGCTGATTCCACCAGCTTAAGCGCAACCTCTGAGTCTCAACGACGCGCATGTCTCGATATTTTTTTTCCATATCCAGCATGGCTTGCCAGTCCGGTGAGACCGGCGTGGACCTTCCCGCAAGGCTTGGGAAAGAGGCCGCTCTTACCGCCGGCCAATCTATTCAAAACCTCGATGGTGCGCTGCAACATGATCAGGAATAGCGATGAAGTGATCAATGAGCGGCACCTCCTGCCCCCTGAACGCTTGAACCACCTCGCCAGTTCCGAGTAGGAACGCGGCGACTGGGCTCCCGTTAAAAAAAGGACGCTGCCTGCCGAGTTAGAATGCTCGGACCATGAGCTTGGTATTCGAAAGAGGAAATTTGCAAGCCCATCGAAAGCATCGGCAACTCTGCGGCAGCGGTCCGAAAAGAGCGGAGACCGAGTTATGACTAGAGAACAGGAAGTCAGCGCAGAATGCGCAAGAGAAGCTCGCAAGCAAGCCGAGCTCCTCCCTCCAGGTCCGGTTCGAGATGCGCTGTTGGAGAAGGCTCGCCAATACGAGTTGCTCCTTCAGGTTCACAATGTGGGTACCCAGGCCGAGTAGGGCGTGGCACATCAAAGCGATGCCAAGCCAGTCTGCTGCTAGAGAGACGCTTTGGCCCGAAGTATTGCTTCCAACACCACGCCCAGCACCAAATTTCTAGCTTCTTCTAGCCCGGCTGCGCTCGATCGACCCGCGGCCCGGCCGCGACGTTCGACGAGGCACGCTCTGGGTTCGAGGCGGCATGGGGCGAGTTGCTGCCGACCCTGACCGAGGCGGACTTCCAGGCCTGGCGCGATCAGCGCGACTGGATCGCTCGCAAACTGGGACCGCGGCGAAAAGGTGCATTCTCAACAGCCGTCGACGCCGATGCGCTGTCCCTGCGGCGACGACACTTGATAGCCGCCGTCCGGCCGAAAGCCCGATTCACACCCCTCACATCTATGCTGCGCAAAGGCGCAATGGAATTCGACGATGAAGACAAAGGAGGACCGCCGCGGTGGCGGCCACGAAGAAACCGCGCCGGGGGATCCTAAGAAGATGCGGCTAAAGGGCGGTTCGGCCGATCTGAGGAACGCTGACCGAGCTTGATTGTTAAGAGGCATTATGGCGCCTCTCGTCACCGTTTATTTCACCTGTATCGGCTGCGGCATCGTCTATTCGGCGATCCAAGAACGCAGCTCAACCCATACGAATACTTCCGGGGCCTTCGATTGCCGGCAATGCGGAAAGCTTGTTCATCACTGGGCCGGGATCTACGACTTTAACGAGTGGAGAATCGCCTACGTGCTGTCCAAGCAACCCAAGGTGAGAAATGAGATACGTACGTGACCGCCCCAACTCCGACCCCGAGAAAGCCGCCCGCAGGCTCGTGGAGCACGCCTGCGCCTTTGAGCCGATCCAGGATGGCAGGATCTACATCGAAACGTTCAACTACCCGATGATTACCAGGACAAGGCGACACCGGCTGAGTATTGGGCCGGCTTGCAGTACGCGATCGGCCATGAGTGGCTCGAGTACCACGAAAGCGGAACCTTCGTGAGGATGCTGCGGCCGGGCAAAGACCTGTTCGCCTAGCCGACATGATCTGGTAGGGTCACCTTAGGGTCCCGCCCATGAGTTCGGACGATTACGCCGCTGAGGCGGCCAGACACCGACACGTAGCAGAAGAATATCGCACGCTATCGTCCTACGCGATGGACGACGGGATACGTCGGGCCTATCTCAAGCTGGCACATGATTATGAGCTGCTGGCGAACAACGAGGATCGGGTGGCCAGCCATCTAAAAATTACGCACTGAGGCACTGCCCTAGCAGGCTAGATCGATTATCATCACCGCGACTGCGATGCTCAGAAACCCGATGATGAGGGTCAATCTCGACGCTCGTCCGTCATACTGCACCTCAGAGAACCGGCCCCAGCAACCCGGAGAGAATGCTGAAGCCGATGGTCGTCCCACTCCTCAACCCGACCGACGTTTGCAACGCCAAGAATTGCCACTTGTTCCCGAAAAGAAACGGCCCCAGCACGAGGAGAGCACCGAGGCCGTGTCGGGTGCTACCGACGTTGAAGCACCAAGACTTGTGCTCAATCGGGCCCCGTGGAGAAACGTTCCTATTTGCCTAATGCTTAAGCCGACGACAAGTCGCAGAGCGTATCGCACCCTGCCGTCATCCGCGAACGGCCGCTGCAGGTGTCCCAATCAGAACATTTTTTTCGAAGAGTTCCTGACATTTAACCGGTGTTATAGAATCACAGCTTCCGCTAGACCAACGTGAATTCGTCACCGCGCGGCCCTCGGTATCTACCGGTGATGAGAACGCTGTCACCGCGCTCCCGCCTAACCTAACTAGGGAGCAGCGCCAATGCAGAAGCGGCGTCGTTTCAAGCAAGTGCACTCACTGGAAGAGCGCTTGGCGGAAGAGGCCAAGAGCCTTCGCGAGGAAGCAAAAACACTCGGTCCAGGTATCGAGAAAGAAATCCTTCTGAAGAAGGCCCGGCAGGCCGATGCGGCTGCTCACATGAGTGAATGGTTGCGTTGTCCCGGCTTGCAGCCTCCAAAATAGACGAGCTGATGAGCCTGCTTCACGCTATCGTGCGACATCACCGGCCAAGGCTCTGTCCGTAGGCGTCGGTGGCTGAGAGACCGATTTGCGCTCCCGCCTGCATGAGCAAGGGAGCGCGGCCCATGGCCGATCAGCGCGACTTTACCCCAGAAGCATGGTTCGAGGAGATTAAGTCCACCCTGCGCAAGTGGCCTTGCATGGTATCCATTCCTACAGTGTGACAATTTCCCGTAGCATCCCGGTGCAAGGACCCCACATCGATTTGCTATCCCCTGGGTATGCCAAGCACCTTCACCCACAGAGGCGTCACGTTCGACGTAAAACGCCTATACGACGATCAGTTCGAGGTCGTCATTGAGATCGGCGGAGAAACTACCCGCCATACCGTGCGCACACGGTTGGCAGAACTAGCAAAGAGCCGGGCCCAGATGTTGATCGATCGTAAGCTGAAAACGAAAATTAGGCCTGTGTAGGCCGCCCCAGTTGGCGGCCTCATAACAGAAATCGGCCCCAGCACCTCTGGGGGGCTAAGGGCCGGAGCCGGGGCCCGTCGTCCTATGCCGAGTCGGGACGTGACCCGAGGCTTTAAAGCTAACACCAGTGTCAGAAATTGCTACTCCTTCCCGATGCGGTCGGATGTCTTAGTTTGTCGCGGCAAGTGTCCTAACTGGACGGCGTAAAAGGGCCCCAGCTGTGAAGCTGGGGCCAGTGTTTAGCTGGGTGTCTCGTGCCGGTAGCGGTGCGGCACCGGGCGACCAATGCCCCTGCCCTGCGCTTCGTTCCTACTCATAAAAAAGACCCCAGCATCCGGATCATGCTGGGGCCAATCTGGATCGAACCGCTGTCACCGAGTAGCAGCGACCGTCGTAACTGGGGCTGAAAAAATTGGAGATGAAAATCACCCGCCCGTTGTTGTTCGGATCATCCCAAACGACGCGCCGATCCGAAAATAACCCGTGTGAATCCTGAAACAATTTCCCCTTTTTCCCCATACGGACGCCGCCGTCGAAGGAAGCTTGAATCCAGTCCTCGGCTCTCTCCAGGCCGAGAACCCCTAACGCATAAGGCTAGGCCCCCCGAACGCGCCACGTCGGGGCCTCTGCTGCGGATTAGCATTCCGGCAACCCGACGAACTGCTTAAGATTGTCAGCGCGGACCGGACACGGAGGATCGATCGGCGCCTAGAAAACCAAAGTTAGTTTGGTGCATTATATCCTCACCACCGGCCAAAGGCTCTGCCCGAGAGCGTCGGTGGCTGAGCGACCAAGAGTGCTCCCGCCTGCATTGAGTGAGGGAGCGCGGCCATAGCCGATCAGCGGCACGTCATCAATCGCATTTATAGCGACCAACGGCGAGGCGGGCACATCATTGATGCGCCCCTCCGGGTCTCGGCTGAATCTGTCCGGTTGCTGAAAGACAACCCGCCGCCGGATACATTCATCGGCCGCAAAACGTACGAACCTTTCCCGCAAGGGGAAAGCGGGTATGGCGAAGAAAAGGACCGTGGGCGAGCGACCGAATACCCCAGCGAAGCGGGCACGAGCCAGGTTGCGCCGATTGAGCGCTAATCTAAGGCTGCTCAAACTGGAGATGATAAAGTCCGACAACTGGCTCGGTCCGCAGAACGACGACACGACAGGGCAAACGCCAAAGAAACGGCCCCAGCGACAGGGTTGCCCGCTGAGGCCAAGTCGTCATGTCATCCCATGAGGGATCAGCTTACTTGAGGAAAAGAAGGCCAACGCCGACGACGAGGGCCACGGATGAAATTGCAGCGAAGCTGAGAAGCCCCCACACCACTCGGTCCATACGGTCGTGTCCGAACATGCTCGGGGGATGGGCGAAAGAAACTCTCTCCGCATTTGGATAGGCAAGTCAGTGAGCGTGTCCAAATTCGGCCCATGCCGCAGCAGCCGGGCTTAACGCATAGGGTTCAATTTCTCGACAGTCCGCCGTCTGATGTGAGCCAGGCGGAGATTGACCGCGGCCTCGGTGCGCCTCGTTTTCTGCGCGATCTCGCGTTGAGTGAGAGCTGTTTCCCGGACCAATTGCAATAGTCGCTGTTCGTCCTCTGCGGACCACGCCGCGGCATTGGAACTCCCAAAATCGTTCCCTTCTGCAATGCCCGCGAGGATTGCAGATATCGTCCAGCCTGTTTGTCCGGTCTCCCCCGGGTTATCCTGGTTCGTCGCAGCCCTAAGCAAGACCGACGCATCCGGCGCTGAACCATGTGACGGACGCACCGTCCCTGAACGGCGCGAAGGCGATTATCCGCTGTGCATTTTTTTTGCTTGGTGTTCTTGACACCGCCAAATCGCGTTCTAATTCCATCTGCGCGCAGGTCATCCGTTAAGGGTGCCGGCGCCCTGGACGCCAAATGGGTCCGGGCAAACGGGCACCGGTCGCGTCCGGTGCTTCTCATACCCATCTTGCTCTCTGGAGGATTTGGCTATGCGCACATACGACTTCTCTCCCCTGTTCCGGTCGACAATTGGATTCGATCGCCTCTTCGACCTGGCCGAAACGGCGCAGCGAGCCACCGAAGACAACTACCCGCCCTACAATATCGAACGACTTTCCGAAGACCGCTACCAGATCGCGCTCGCGGTCGCAGGCTTCTCGCCGGACGAGATCTCGGTTACCGCCGAGCAGAACGTCCTGACGGTCGAAGGCAACAAGGTCGAAAAGGCTGACCGGGATTACCTCTATCAAGGCATCTCGACCCGCCGATTCAGACGGCAATTTAGCCTGGCCGACCATGTTCTTGTGAAGGATGCCGCGTTCGACAACGGTCTGCTCAAGATCGAGCTGGCGCGCGAAATTCCGGAAGCCATGAAGCCTCGGCGGATCGCAATCAACGGGACGCAGCCGAGCCGGCCGCAACAGCTCGAGTCCGCTGCAGCCTGACAGCCGCGAAGCCGCGTCCGGATCTGCCGCACGCGGCTTCAATCATTCAATTCTCGTCTTGGAACGGAGGCAAACATGCGGCCGACGACCGCGAACGTCATTTCCTTGAACACATCTGACCGCAATGAGGCGCGGTTTAATCATCCCCGAGATGTCCTGGCGGATCGATCCCTGACCACGGAAGAAAAACGCGCTCTCCTGGCGTCATGGGCCTCTGATGCTGCCGCGATTCCGTGCCGCCCAGGCTTACGGGCACCTCGGGATCTACGGTCACCGGTCAGGATCGAGGCTATTCTCGACGCCCTATGCCGTCTCGACAGCGATCCTCATCATCCGCCGGGAGGTAGACCCCGTCGTCTTTGCTCAACCGCGCGTCCGCTCGCCGCTTAGGAGGGTGACATGAAAGACATCAACCTTCCGAAACACATCGTGGACAGGATCGAAGCACGCTGGGGCGCCCGCCAGGTATCGACAAAAGAAAAGCGCGAGATCGTCGACCGCCGGCTCGAACAGCTTCGGGCGCATCGCAATAACATCCAGCGGTATCGATGGCTGCTCAGCACACAGCTGAGCGACCTCGAGCGCAACTTTATCGAACGACGTCTGTCCGAGGAATCGTCGGCGATGGAAAATCTGGCGGCTGACTTTCCCCTTCTCGTTCATGAGAGGCCACCATCTGGCACCGCCAGTCGATCGGAAGGTGCCTCACCATGACCACGACGCAATTTCTGATACATGGAGGCCAGAAGGTGATTAGTCACTATCAGTTTTTGTTGGACACGGCCCAATCGGAACAGGAGCGGGACACGTTCGCGAAACGGATCGAAGAAGAGAAGCGCAACCTGGAACGGCTGCTTGCTGATCTCGCTCGGCCAGGCCAAGCGGCCTGATCCAGTTACCGATCAAGGCATGGCGGCAAGGCTTAGATGGCATGAGAACGCCAATATCGATGAAGGACCTGGAGTTGATCGGGCTGCGCGAAACTCGCAGTTTTCCCGGCATGAATATGTGTGCCATGTGGAAGTTATTCCAGCGAACGCGAATTGGACACTTCATGCGACGGTCGGGGACGGCGCCGATCTCAACCGAATCCAGCACGCCGCAAGCCACGACGTTCACATTGAAGCATCGGTATCAACTAAGAACCGATTGGTGACGAAAACAACTGTGGGGGCGACATCCCCTCACTTCACCTGAAGAAGTGGCCCCAGCATGCGGATCATGCTGGGGCCAAGTCGGGTCGCCGAACCGCTGTCCACCGAGTAGCAGCGATCGTCGTTCTAGAGCAGAAAAACACGAAATGAACATTACGCACCCTGTTGCCGGATCATCCCCACGACGTCCGGTTCCGGAAATAACTGCGCCCGCGGTCAAGAACGGAGTGAACTTGTCGTCTGAGTGCGACCGCGATGCGGTTCGCACTAGCCCGAGCGGCGATTATGGCTTTAAGTCGTTCAATTTCTTCGGGGGTCCACCCTTCGATAGGGCATATTCTACCGTGGTTTTTTTGGAACATACGTTCCTCGGTGACAACGGCTCCAAACTGTCGCTGCTCCTTAAGGGAGGTCGCCATGCGTAACAGGCCAATAGGAATCCATTAGATGAGCACTCGAATGCCCCGGTTATTCGACTAGTGACAATGTTGGCGGAAGGCATAGACCTCCGAGACTGAAGATGAAAGTTGGAGAAGTACGCCGACATTTGGTGTCCTGATCCTCGAAGGGGTCAGCTCTTCGTAGAACGGCTTCGGCGCGATCCACTAGGGACAGACGGTCGGCCGGATCAGGCTGGCCGGGGAAACGAAAGCCGGCTCTCTGGACGCACGGCATCACTTGCCGCTTCCGGTCCATCCTTGGTGCAACGGCAGGCGGCCGATCTGGAGGGCGCTAAGGCCCGACTGCTTTGAGCGGTTCGACGCCGGCCTGAGCCCGAAGAGCATCGAGTTCTGGCACCAGACCCAGGACGCTAAAGGGCGCTTTGGACGTCCTGTTTTATACCTCACTTGAGCTACGTGTATCGTGTATCTGCCATAAATTACGCTTTCAGCGAAAGGCGCCCAGATTAAGCTGTGACAGATGCTGCACTGTCGGGGTGTGCCACGAGCCGAAACATTCGTCCGCGTAGGCATCGTCCTCTTCGGAGCTATGCCCTTTCGAAATCTTCGCAATTGCTCTGCTCGCAGCGACCGCCTCTTGGCCCCCAAATGTCGCTGGGGCCGTTTCTAATTCTCTAGAGTGATGAGCAGTAAAATACGTGGGTGAGCGCCCCTATTTCGACTCTGAGAAAGCCGCGCGCCGGATCATGGAGTACGCCCGCGCTCCAGAAAATGCGGCGCTTCATATATGCCTCCTATGAAATTTGCAGCCAATGACAGCGATCAGATGCTGATTTTCGTGTCGAGCTATCGGACGACGTAAACGTAGTGCTAGCAACGCACTTACCACTCGCTGGCGTCGAGTATGAGAAAGGGGGCCGCTTGTGGAAAGCTATAGATGTCAGTTCAGCGTCAAAAGGCGTCAATGGCGGCCAGAACAGGCAAGGTCCGCTTCGCACAATTGAGCCATGGTCATACGGACCGTCAGCGAAGGCCACAAGGCGACATTCTGTCCGGGCCCAACTTCAAAAGCATTTTAAGAGATGGGCCGCGTCTCCGAAAACACATCAACAATCTTGTTGGTCATGCCGTTCACGATCAGCACTCGGTCCTTCATCTTCACGTACATGTAGTCGCGCAATTGCGGCATTTGCGACAGAACCGATGTTGGAGCGATTGAGCCTTGATGCCTTTCGGAAGGGTCTCGCCAATGGCAGGAGTAAAGTCTTTTGCCGACCTGGCGGCCTTTAGCTGGAACTGGACCTCATTGTGTTCAGGCAGCGCAGTCTTGCGAATCTGTTCGCGCTGCGCGTTAGTGCGGTTGAGTTTCGGCAGCGACGGGTTCTGCGGCACCCCTGTGCCACAGCTCAGTTCAACCGCGCCTCGGGCATTCGGTTGCGCCTTCGAAAATTGCTGACATGCCGAGCATGACCGCGAACACGGTTGCGTGGTGGAGGCCTTCATGGCCTTTGTCTTCTCCGGACATCTTACCCTAAAGGCCAACGAACGGTTTGTTGGTCTGTTCCGCAAAGCAAATCGAACTCCGTTGCGGGGTCTTGGCCGTGTAAAAACGGCCTTGCAGTGCAGTCTTGAAGCCAAAACTCGGCCAGCGTCAGGCCGCAATCGCGGCGATCGGCCTGATCCCCAGGATATTCATTGCTCGGGTCAGATTATCGGCAAGGACCAAGAGGGTCATCTCGACGGCTACCTTTGGGAAAATTTTGGTCAGGAAGTGCGCGCTCCCATGCGTGCCTTCATCGTGCCGGACGGATGCTCGACAGTCTCGCGAGGAAGGCGCATAGCAAGCGGGTTCGCATCGAGCCGCTGCCGCAAAGTGTCGAGCAGACTTTCCCATCGCGTGATCCGTCGCTCTGCCCCGGGCGCGCACTGGGGTTTGATCGCGCTGCAGCGCATTGTCGGCTTCTTCGTTTGTGTAGCGATACGCCAATCGCAGTGCCTTGCGCGGGAGCAGCGGTGAGGCGATACCCAAAGTGCAATCCTCAGACAGAAGCGCTGACCTTTCCCTCTCGGTTGAAATAAAATTTGATGGGATAAGTCTAACAGACGACTTGATCCTTCGCCTTTCTATGACCTCGCGATCCTCCACCAGTCGAATGGGTAAGAAGTGATGACCGATCAACAACTTGCTCTTCAGGCCGTCAGCGAGGCCCAACGCATACTGAACGAATACCTTCAGCCCCGTCCCCACGATAATGAGCGCATTCTCGACAAGTTGGTCGAGCTTTTTGAGCGGCCCGATCTGGTCGTTGCTGTGAGCCGATTGCAGCAACGAAGTAGTCTCTGAGTGCTCAGATGACGAAACAATTTCCATTAGTTCTTTCGGCTTCCATCACGTCGTTTTTATTAATTGGACTGCCAAGCGCGCAGGCGAAACAACAATGCAATGCCGCTATGCCACCAAATCCGCGCGAGCATTGGTCTTGGCGCCTCATCGACGGACGAAAATGCTGGTACGAAGGCAGGCCCACGCTCTCAAAATCACTACTGGAATGGCCCGTGCGGGTTTCGACGCAGCCTCGTCCTATCGAAGAGCTTGCAAGCGCACTCATAGAGAAGCCCAGCAATCCGACCGGTTCAGAAGAATGGACGCTGTCTCGTCAGAATACTTTCGATGCTCTGTGGCGAATTAGGGTTGAACAGCGGTAGGCTTTAACATTCAAATTAAGCGAGGCTGAGTTTCTCGTCATCGCTAACAAGGGCCGTCAAACCCAAAGGCGGAGCGCTGTCTTAGGGAACATCTAGGCCAATACTGTAAGGCCGGTTCAAAAAGAACTCCCGATTACCCAGTGCGGCTTCAGCGTATTGATCGATAGCGACCTAGATCGCCTGAACATGGTGATAGCGCCAGCCCTTCACTTTGTGACCCGAAGAGGACGTTTGATCTTCTCGTCCCGGTAGCTACGATCACCTTCAGCGGCCAGCTCCCGACGAAGGCAAGACAGAATGACGGAAAGCGAAAAGACGTGTTGGTTGCTCTGGCCCGTATAATCGATCAATACCTCGATAGAAGGCTCCGTTGACCCGCAGGCGATGTCTGCCGCAGAACATGCGGTATCTATAAATGTTCAGGATTGGCTTGCACGCAGGCTTGCATCTTCTTCCTGGTGAGATTGTAGGTCATTTGACCGATACAAAGCTCGTTTCGGAGAATATGGTTGATGGTCGTAACTGCGCTGTCCCTGCGGCGCGAATTTGATAGCCACCGACCGGCCGAAAGCCAGATTCACACCCCTCACATCTACGCTGCGCAAAGGCGCGATGGATTTCGACGATGAAAATGACGGAAGACCGCCGCTGGGCGACCCAGAGAAGCCGCACGCCGGATCATGGAGCATGCCCGCGAGTTTGAGTCGACCCAGGATGGCCGGATCTACATCGAAAAGATCAACTATCCGATGATCTACCCGGACAAGGCGACGCCGGCCGAATACTGGGCCGGTCTGGAATACGCCAAGGATCAAGGCTGGCTCGAGTGCCACGAGAGCGGGACGTTCGTGAGGATGCTGCAGCCGGGAAAAGACCTGTTCGCGTAGCCCGTTCGACCTACTCCTCCATTGATGTGCTCGACTTACATAGTGAAATGCCCGGCGGCCACATCCCCACGAGGATGCTCAATGAGCCAGCAGGCCGGGAAAATGTCGATGAACGATGTATTTCTACGAGAGCAGAGATTTGAACGTCGCCACATCGAGCGATCCCGAATCAACCGGTATGCACTGCTTTCCTTCTGGGCGCGAATGAAGCCAATGTCATGCGTAGTCCGCGATGCTACAAATAGCGGCGCAAGTCTTCGCATACCGGGGCTTACCGTCATCCCGACGAGCTTTCGTATCTCCTTCGATGATTTCATCACGTCCCGAGCGTGTCAGCTCGTCTGGCGACTGGGCGACTTCCTAGGAATTCGGCTTCTTCCCTCTGGGGACTGACTGGCGCCAATTTGTGGACATCCCAGCGTGGTCAGCATAGACGAGGCGGGACACGCCTCCGTTCTCATGGCGGGCTACCCCTTCAGGGATATTAAACTTTTTAATCCTTTGTGCAGACTTAGCTTAGCCAGGATTTTGCAGGTCCTTCCTGGGGCTAGAACCGACGCCGTCCGCATGCATTTTAAGCGGGCGGCGTTCGTACATTCTGAGCCTGCACAAGCAGCAAGAAGTCCCGACGGGGGCTAGCGGCGTCAGGGCTTCTTTCCGGATGCGGTCCTCTCCCGGACCGCATCCTCAGCGCGCGACCGGCTAAGCGCGCCGTCAAGTCTACCGGGAAGCCTCAGCAATTAAGACCGCTCTACCGGATTACCTCGACTTGACAGGTGTCTAATATGGCCGGGGGGCCGCGCGACGCAGGACATGCGCCTCGGACGGTACCATTTCGCGATTTTGAGCAGGTTGTCACGGCGGCCTGCGGTGTGTGCCACCATCGCTAGCTGCTCGGCCTCATCAGCCAGGGCACACTTTCGCCGTCGATTTTTTCGAAGAACTGCGGAAGAGGCCAAAAGCGTTCGCGAGGAAGCAAAGCACTCGCCCCAGGTATCGAGAAAGAAATCCTTCTGAAGAAGGCCCGGCACGCCGATGCGGCTGCTCACATGAGTGAATGGTTGCGCTCTCCCGGCTTGCAGCCTCCAAAATAGACATGCTGGGGGCTTCGCGCTACCGCGCCGACATCACCGTTCAAGGCTCTGCCATTTGCAAAGGCAAGTCAGCGAGCGTGTCCTAAATTCGCCCCGGCGCGGGGGAACTGCTTGCGTTTTTGCATCGTTGAGCGTCCACGGAAAACGACCACCTTCTCCAGCTCGCCGACCATGCACGCGAAACCGCGAGACAGCTTGTCAAAGAGTCGCGTGAGCAAATAGCGCGCTCGCAACTCAATCGATCGCCGCGACGCTTAGATCAACCGCTTTTGTGGTTCAGCACCGAGCCTGAGAAAGAGTAAGCCGCCTGCTGGCGGCCTCTTCGCGAAAAGGCCCCAGCGCGGTGGACGCGCCGAGGCCGAGTTGCCATGATTTCCTTCCCGCAAAAACCAGCGCTCCGCCGTTTGGTTCCTATTTCCCGGTCGTCCTTCGAGAGGACGAATTGCCTCCTTGAGCAGCCACGCCGCGGGTGCGTCTTGCTTTGGCGCCGGCAACCGGCTCCCGCTTTCTGATGATCGTAAGCCGACTGCTTACCGCAGCCTCCGTGCGTCCCAGCTTCCAGGCGATCTCCAACTGCGTCAAGATTGTCTCTCGCATCAACTTTAGCAACTGCTGTTCGTCCTCTTCGGAGCATGGCTTGGCGGGCAAAACTCTCTCCGGCATCAACTCAACGATCACGGCGCGTGATTGCAGCGCTATGCATCGGATGGAAATATCCTAGGTTAATTAGGCCAGTCGTCAAAGATTGGCCGGGTGCGATCCGACGGCGCCGTTGCTAGTACGCAACTGTTCAATTGCCACCTTTTCCCGAATATGCGCGTGAGGCATCATCGAGAGGAGATCAGCGTCTAATCGGCGCTTCTGGTCAGCCAAGGTGCCCTCGACTGCCAGAGGAAAACCCGTATCGTTCGGGTTGGCGGCCCCCGGCTGGGGCCGTTTTCAGTTCGCCGCGAAAGCCAAGTGGTGCTCTTCCAAAGTTGATCGTCACGATTCACATAGTTCAATGCCGAGCGCTCCATCCTTCGAGCTAATCGACGAGCTCGTATTTCGCAGATGGTGGTTGCAGATGGAATTTATTGGACGCCCGATGCGGGGACGTTTCCTCGTTCGGCAGGGTGGCAACGGATGGATGGTCTACGATAGCGAACTGAAAGGACCGGCCCAGATAGAAAAGAACGGCGCGTTCGCCGAGAAGCTGACAAAAGAGCAGGCTGAGATTTTGGCGAAGCTGTTTACGACTCGCGAAAACCGGCCCCTGACAAAGAAGGCCCCAGCTCCCCGCTAGAGTGCTGAGGCTGGCAAGTAGTCCCACGTGACGACCCAACGCCGTGGACTGCTGCTCGTTCTGCGAAGCGAAACGGCCCCAGCGAGAGGATATGCTGAGGCCGATTCGGTGCTCCAGCGACGTGCCAGCCAGGGCCGCTTGCCACTTCCGCTCTGCCGCGAGCGGCGCGTTGCTAACGACACTTCGAAGGTGCTTCTAGAAACGCTCTAACCTCACCTCTTTACGGCCCGTAGGTGAGGAATGGGCATATTCAACTCACAGTGCAACCCTGTTCCGATCCATCCAGACAACGCAAAGACGAGAGATTGGCTTATTTTATTGGAAGCGGCGACAATCGTTGGTCAGCAGCGGGAAAGGCTCAGAATTGCGCTTACTACGCAGGAGCGCAAGCTCGTCAAGAGGCGAAGGCCTGTTGGCAAGACGGAGTACTATCTCGTCGTCGATGGCTATGATCCGCGAATCCACGCGCTCTATTTCTTCCCCCAGCTTTATAGGAACGAAGGTGGCACCCTCGTTCCTCTAACTGGAGCGGAGATTGGGCAGTTAATGGCGCAAGCCCTTGAAGGAGGAGCAATAGAAAAATCGCCTTGGTATGAGCCGGCCGATGGCCTACCAAACGAGCCGATTATAAAAGGACGCGCGAAATGGAATTTGACAGCTTGGTTATAGATAATCCTGTCGCGCAAACCAAGCCTATGCGACGGTCTGTGCCTCTCGCCGAGAGCGAGCGCGAATGAAAATCAATTGCTTTAACTGTGGTGATAGCGGGCTATGCCTTAAGTCGATTTGGCCGGCACGACGGCGTACGCCTTAGTCGGTCCAAGTGCGGTCCCCGCACCGCTCGCATTCAAACGTATGAACGACAACTCCACTTTCAGATTCCATGATCGTTCTGACCAGGGTGAGCCTCTTTCCGCAAAAGCGGCAATCATGATGTGATCGATCCGCGACCGTGGCGATCTTCTCAGCTCGAAATAGATCCACAGCAGCCGCGCCTTCGGTTTTGGAAGTGGTAACTGCTCGCGCATTCGCGATACCGGCATGCATTGCATTTGCAATTGTCCGGCGGAGCTCGATCCGCACCCGGCCGCCTATTTAAGCCATTGCATGAAAGCCCGTCATTCGCGACGCGCTCGAAGGCAAAGAGTAACTTGACTGAAGATTACGGCGATTCACGGTCGCGCGGTGTGGCGCAATCCACACTGTGGAAAACAATGCGGTATCCTCGGAACGCGCGCTTAGTCGTGGTGAGCAAAGCAATTTCATGCGCCGCCTCGTTGATGGGCAATTCAACGACCGCCGCTCGCGAACAGGGTGACGTCGTGTCCGAGTTAGATCAGGCGATCCACCAGCGAGGCGCACCTCTCCGCTGCATCCCGTCCTCAGCCGAAGGCGCTCAGCAAAGCTGTCGAAGAGAGCACTTGAGCGGCAGCTCGCCTTCGAGCGGCACGACTCATCCACCAGTGGATTGTGGCGAGCGGTAAGGAAAAGGCCGCGCCCTGCACAGCGCGGCCACGGTCGCGTCCGGTCGGCCGGTCTCACCAGTGGTGGTGACGATGCCAGCGATGCCGCACGACCGGATAGGATCCGCCGTAATAGGCGTAGGCGGGACGCACGACCCGGCGATAGCGATAGCCGTAAGAGACGGGCGCCGTGTAGTATGTCGTGGTGTAGCCGTACGGCTCGTCGTAGCCGTAGTCGTGGGCATAAGGACCACCATAATAACCCGCACCGTAGTAGCCGGGACCGTCGTAGTAGCCGTTGCCTGGTCCCCAGCCGTACGCCGAGGAGGCAAGCCCGCCGATCACGGCACCTGCCACCAGGCCGCCGGCGATGCCCGGCCCCCAGCCTCCCCGGCCACCTCTCCAGTGAGCTTCGGCAGGAGACGTCGTGGCCACCGATGCCAGGCCGAGGGCGCCGACCATCAGCGCCGACATTGCAATTTTCTTCATAAAAACTCCTTTCATATTGCGCATGCCCCTGCCGATAACGGGAAAAATAGGCAATGGTTGCTGACCTGGCGACGAGGGGCAACGGGAGCTCGGCCGTCGGACCCGCGTAGAGCGTCGAGCTGGAGCAGCGACACCCATCACGCAGCGAATTCGGACCGGAATGCTGCGGCGCGAGAAAAGCTGTGTGACGTGGCGACGTTAACAATGTTGAATTCGCCAGTGCACGTGTGTGCGCTAGGCTTCCCCTCTCGTTTTTCGGGGGGTCCGATGTTCGATCCGGCTACGACCGCGCTTTTGCGCGCCGTACTTGACGATGTCTGCGCAGACGTCTCGCGCTTCGAAACCGGTGCTCGTGCGCACGTCGCTTCGAGAATTCTGGAAGCTGCAGCCAAGGGAGACGTCGCGCCGGAAAACCTCAAGAAGGTCGATCGCGAGGCGCTTAACGACGCGCCGACGATGTGGCGATAGCAGAAATAGGGAACGTGAACTTCCAGGTCACGGTGCTCAAGATCCTGGTGGGCTATCCCGATGGCTTCGCCGTCATGGCGGACCTCAAGCGCGACATTGCCATCCTGGCCACCAGCGGGCGCGACTGGGCCGAGCGGACCAAACGCCTCGCCGCACGCGCCCCCTATCTCGACCTCTTCTCGCAAGCGCTCATCGAGCGCCTGAACGGCGGATGGCGGATCACCGAGAGGGGCCGGAAGGTGCTCGACTTCATGGAAGCCAAGCCTTCCGAGCCGCAAGCAGAGCGGGAGGACGCTCCCGTCGAGCGCCTCGCGGCCACAGGGCCCGCGCCGAGACTTCTCGCCTCCACTAGAGCTGCCCGAAGCCAGCGCTTGCAACGCCGCCGGGCGGCCCGTGGACGAGCACGGGCAAGGGCGTCGTGATACGTCCTTCGCCTAGGATCGGGAAAAATCGACCGTCGTATGAGCCCGGTTCGTACCTAGCCTTTCTTGAACCGCTGACGGCCAGCAAAGGCCCGAAGACGCCGGCATACAATGACGGCGAGGCCTGTGAGCGAGTGTCTCCGGCGAGCGACACATGATCTTGCACGAGCTGGGGTAATCCGATCCCCAGCCTTCGCTACCCTGGTCTGGGACTGATTCGGCTCAGCGGGGCCCAATGTACGTCTCTTTCTGGCTCAGAAGCAGACATTGGCCACTAAGCCGCAGATGGCCGCGATGGGCCATGAGCAGACCGCACGGTCCCTCCAAGCCACTGAATAACTCGGCCCGCGCACCGCAACAGTTCAGGCGGGATCGTTAGGCCCAGGCGGCCCGCAGCGCGCATGTCCACGACAAGGTCCGGGCAACGTAGTGTCTCGATCGGTAACTCGGTTGCGGCACGGCCCTCAAGGAGCTGGCTGGCTTGCCGCGCCATGCGGTGAGCGGCTTGCCCAAGCGCGGTTCCGTAGCTCAGAAGGCCGCCGGTGCCGGCCTGCTCCAGCGCAAGTAGGGCCGGTAGATTCTGCAACAGGGCACGCTCGGCAATCTGGGCGGCATGAACGCCGATGATCGGGTTTCCCAGCGCCACAAGCGCCTGCGTGCCATCTTCCCGCATTCTGGCGAAGGCCATCTGCAGATCGGGCTCAGGCCCGGCGACACGCACGTCGATTGCGTGCAGACCGGCTTCTAGCGCGGCGCGCATGCTGGCGTTGCGAAGGCAATCGGAGACAGCTGCGTCGGATAGATAGGCGACCCTCGCAAGGTCAGGCTTGATCGCGCGGAGTAGCGCGATCTGGGCCGCTGCCTGGCCATCGTCAAAGGTCGTAACGCCAGTCATGTTCGGGAAAGGATCGCCCGAAGAACCAGCAAGCTCGTCACCGGCCGGCTGTACGACCACCGAATAGACAATCGGAATCGCGGTCGTGGCAGCTCTCGCTGCGCGGGCGGTCACTGCGCCGACCGCTGCAATCAGATCGACACGGAGCCGAACCATGTCCTGCGCGTATCCAACGAGTCTCGTCGAGTCACCATGAGTGATCCGTTCGTGGAATGCGACATTTTCGTCCTCGACCAGGCCGTGCTCGCGCATGCCATCCTTGAACCGCGGCACCGATGAGGCCCCACCGGCTGCGATGATGCCGACAACAGGCACACGATCACGCATGACGATATCCTCCGCTGAGCAGTCAGTTTGCCTTGATGCCAGCCTCGCGGATAACCTTGGACCATTTGGCACTTTCGGCGCGAAACAGCGCCGCGGAGTCCTCCGGAGTGGAACCGACGACTGTGAACCCAAGCGCTGCCATTTTCTCCTTGATGTCGGGGAGAGCCATGGCGCGAATGATCTCGCGGTTGAGCAGCGCGATGACCTCCCTGGGCGTTCCGGCCGGAACGACGAACGCAAACCAACCCTCGCATTGAATCTCCGGATATCCGGCTTCGGCGGTGTCCGGCACCTCGGACAGCGCTGGCGATCGCGTCTTGCTGGTGACGGCAAGCGCACGGAGCTTTCCTTCTTGGATTTGCGGCACTGCGGGCGGTAACGACGTGAACGCGATCGGAGTGTGACCCGCCAACGTCGAGGCGACTGCCTGGCCCGCGCTGTTGAAAGGGACATGCACGAGGTCGAGCCCCAACGACAGGCGAAACAGTTCGCCGATAAGATGTGGCGGCGTGCCGGTGCCGGGTGAGGCGAAGCTGTATTTCGCGCCGCCCGCCTTGATAACCGCGACCAGCTCGCTCAGATTCGTGGCCGCCAGCGAAGGGTGAACTGTCACCACCGTGGGCGCACTCACCGCCACCGTCACCGGCTCAAAATCCGTGTAGGGATCGTACGGCACCTTGTCGTACATCGCCGGGTTGACGACGATGTTCGGCGGCACGACGAGGACGGTGTAACCATCGGCCACGGCTCTCGCGCCTTGACCCATTCCGATATTGCCCCCGGCGCCGCCGACATTGTCGACATAGAACTGGTTTCCGAGTTGCTCGGAGAGCTTCTGAGCGGCAAGGCGGGCGAGGATGTCAGCTGGGCCGGCGGGCGCGTATGGCACCAGCAGGCGCACTGGCCGGGCTGGGTAACCCTGCGCCGAAGCTGATAACGGCAGAGCTGCTGCAACCGAAGCTGCCGCCAGCATCAGTAATTCGCGTCGCAAAAGCACCATGTGAGACCTCCGTCAAGAGGGATAGGAGATATCATCCGGCGCGACCGTGCGGTATTATATGCATTCGATAGAATTGATATCGCTGGAGATATGTCGTGGAATTGCGCCACCTCCGTCACTTCGTGGCTGTCGCAGAGGAAGGACACATCACGCGCGCCGCCGAGCGGCTCGGCATGCAGCAGCCGCCGCTCAGCCAGCGGATCAAGGCGATCGAGGACGAGCTCAATGTGCAGCTGTTTCGCCGCAAACCGCGCGGCGTCGAGCTAACCGAGGCCGGACGCATCTTTCTCGATCGCGCACGTGCGACGCTCGCGCACTATGATGGCGCATTCGAAGCGACACGCAGCGCGGCGCGGGGCGAGCAAGGACGCCTCTGTATTGGCGTCCTGCCCACAACACTCTTTCATCCCTTCGTACCGTTTGTCATCCGAGCGTTCCGGACGGCTTACCCGCAGGTGTCAGTGACCCTGGACGAATGTCTCCGCACAGAAGCAATCACTGGCCTGCGGAATCAGCAGCTGGACATTGCCTTTCTCCGTAGTGCGATGGATGAGGAGAAGGACTTCCTCGCTTATCCGCTGCTTAACGAGCCGATGGTCGCGGCATTGCCGAGCGATCACCCCCTCGCGCGGAGCGGGCGCCGCGCCATGTCGCTTTCTCTGAAGGACTTAGCTGACGAGCAATTCATTATCTATGCGCGTCAGCTCGGACCCGCATTCTACGAGGCGACAATGGCAGCCTGCCTAAGGGCGGGGTTCACTCCGCGCCTTGGTCAGGAAGCCCCGCGCATCACTTCGGCCCTCAGCCTGGTGGCAGTAGGGCTCGGTGTGTCGCTTGTGCCGGCGTGCCTGCAGAACATGACAATGAATGGTGTCGTTTACCGCAGGCTCAAAGGTGCAGTTCAGCCAAAGGCCGTGCTGATGATCGGCTTGCGGCGGGGGGATACATCCCCCGTTGTTCGCAACTACGTGAGCCTTGTTCGGAAGACTGCGAAGACATTTCGCCCGCCCGAGGAAGAGGCAACGTAGTGCAAATGTCTGCTTAGGGTCAAAGCGAGACCTAGGCCTTTGACGGCTAAGTGGTCGTTCTACCCCAAGAGGAGACATGGAGAGCCCGAAAAGGCTTCGAAGCCGCACGGCCGAGACGCTACGCGGCTTGGTTCATATGTGGACGGCCCCCGATTTATAAGGAATGGATCGGTCAGCATTCTCGGATCGCTTGCGCTCATATGTCCGGTCTATTTTCCGATCTTACGACCATGGCCAAGATGGGCTTCGCGGAAAGTGAAGTGGAAACGTATGACTTACACAACGCAAAAATAACCCATCATGCCGCTCTCCTGATGTTCGATGACGTGGCAGTGGAGCATCCAAACGCCGGGATTGTCGGCAACGAAGGCAACTTCCGCTTTTTCCTGGGGCAGCAGAAGCAGCGTATCGGTGTGATGTGCCGGTCTGCAATGCTTGTTTGATCGAATAAAGCTGAACGTATGGCCGTGGATGTGAATGGGATGCACGAACGAGGATTTGTTTTCCAATTCGAAAACATAGGAGTGGCCTCGCTTGAGCACCGCGAGCGGAGGGGGCAGCCGGGAATGGTCGCGCTCTGGCCAAGCCCGGCCGTTGATGGTCCAGAAGATTTTTTGGCTGAGGCAAAGCGAACCTAGCGTGGCGCCGGTTGCGTCATCGAGCGCGGCTGCAAGCAACTGTGCCGCTTCGCCTGCGTTGAAGACAAAACGCAATCTTACCGCGTTGTTAAGATCTGGCTCTGGGATGCAGGATGCACGCAACGGAGCGGGATCGAATGGACCGGTACGTCGAGTGCTTCCGGAGGCCACGAAATGCGCGAGCTCCACGGGCGTGTCACTCGCTCGATCGATGAGGCGTGCCACGCGACCTTCGCCCGGCGCTCGCACCGCCAGATCGATGCGCGTCGCCGGCCCCATGTACGCCACGGATAATGCAAAGGGCTGAACTGCGATTCCGTCGATCGCAATGACAGCTGCGTCGGCTCCGTCGAGCGCGATCTGCATGATACGCGTCGGATCGGAGTTGATCAGGCGCAGGCGACAATCTCCCGCCGACGGGAGCGGGATTTCGGGATTGATCGCGCCGTTGACGCTGCGAATTCGCCCATAGGTGCCGGCGCGTCCGGCTCCGCGCAGCGTATAGAAGGGCATGAACTCGCCGGCGTCGAGATCGATCATCCAGTCGCGGAGCAGAAGGATCGTGTCCGCGTCGTAAGGCTCCGTCGTATCGCCATCGATGATCAGGATGCCTTCCAACCCTCGCCCCAGTTGTTCCACGGTGTTGCAATGCGTGTGGAAGAAGTAGGTGCCGGCGTCGGGGGGCGTGAAGACATAGCAGAAGCGTTCGCCGGGTTGCACGGGCGGCTGAACCAGATAAGGGACGCCGTCCTGGTCGTTTGGTAGCCTTATCCCGTGCCAATGAATCGAGGTCGATTGGCCGCCGGGCAGCAGATTATCGAGCGTCGCCTCCAACCGGTCGCCCACTTTGAGTCGGATGACGGACGGCCACGCGCCATCGGCAAACGTCCACAGCGGCAGAGCCTGGCCCGCAAAGCAGGGCAGTGACGTTGGCCGTTGCGCCGCGATTAACGGAACGGCGATCGTCTTGTCACCGGCCATGCTGACGGCGGGCCCGAGCCGGCGGACATAGGCCGGCGACTCGCTTGCACCTGTAAATGCGAGCGCCGCGGTGGAGCTCGCGGCGGCCGCGACGAATTGCCTGCGTGTAAGCACGTTCATGGCGCCTATTTCAAGTAGGACTCCAGGGAAGCATTGGGAACGACTTCGTTGCTGATCGCCGGCAGGGTGCGGATATAGGCGACCACGGCGTCAAGATCCTCGGGTGTCATGTTCTTGAAATAGGGGTACGGCATCAGCGGGATCAGCCGCCTGCCATCCCTGTCGATACCCTCGGTGATCGCTCGTTTGACCTCGGCATCGGACCAGCTGCCAATGCCCGTCTCCTTGTCCGACGTGATATTGGCGCTGCGAACCAGTTTATCGGCGATCGGGTGGAAAGACCGGCCGCCCGCACCCTTGAGATGGTCGTAATTCGGCGCGCCGTTCGCTCCCGGCGGCGTATGACACCCGAGGCAATGCGCGAGGCCCGCCACGTAGGCGCCGTATGCGACCTTGTCGGTCGTCGGCGGGGCCGGAAGGCCTTTCGCGGGTGGTTCTGCGTGGAGCTGAATCTCGTACTTCGATTCCCTCACCTCGTTACGGATCGGTTTGACCGTCCGCAGATAGGCCACAATGGCCTTCACGTCGTCATCCGACATCTTGTTGAAGTAGCTGATCGGCATGGGCGGGCCGAGGAGATTGCCTTCGCGCGTGACGCCCTCGCGGATGGCGCGGATGATCTGCTCGTCCGTCCACGACCCGATGCCGGTGTCGTTGTCGGGCGTGATGTTCTTGGAAAATGCGAGGCCAGGCACGTCTTCGATTCTATTGCCGCCTGCCAGGTACTTGCTCTGATCAGCGAAGAAATCTGCAGCGCGCTGCGTATGGCAGTTGCCGCATGCGGCGGGGCCGTTCACCAAATATTCGCCGCGAGCCCTCAAGGCTTGCTGATCCTGAGCGCTGGCCGACTGGGACGAATGACCTAGGAATGCGACGCTCACGATGAAAGTCACGACGAAGGTTTTCATGTTTCCTCCATTCAGACGCGTCGCGCGGCCCGCTCAGCTTCGTTTGACGATCCGAACGTCGGCTTGTCGAGCAATAGCGGAAGTCCCTTAGCTCGACCGCTACTGATCGCCGTCGGATCAACAACGGTCGATGACGTCGGACTATTCGACGCCCGCGCAATCTCAGGGAATTGTCAGAGGATACCCGCTTCCGCGGCGCGGTCCCGGTCAGCTTGCTTGTGCCGGATAATTGCCAACTGCTCGCTGCACGCACGAAACTCGCCGGTCCCACCGCGCATTCCGAAGATCTCGCAAAATACGCGGTTCTCGTCAGCAATCTCTTGAGCGAGTTGCTGTTGAGCCACCGCGCGCTCCGCCGGTGCGACTGTCAACGCAGCATACAGTCCGAACCCTGTCAGGACCGCGATCAGCGCCAAATATCCGAAGGTAAAAGCGCTACCGGAATTGCTAGTGAGAGAAGTCGTATCGGCTTTAACCATCGTATCATCCTCCTTTAAATCGATAGCTAAAATTCGTATTTCGCTTCTGTTTACAATCGTGCACAGGGTATTCTCGAGAAGTTGGGGTGCCCCCGCCGACTACATCGTTGGAAGGAAGAGGCTCGGCACGCCATTCCTAAGCGAAACATACTAGAAACCTCCGCCGGGCCCGCGTGAAATCAGCGTTAAAACTGACCGGCTGGGCTGCGAGCCGTCCGCCGCGAATGGTGAGGTTAAACAATCACCCTTGGCAGCCAGCACGTGGTATTCTTGCGAGGACGGTCTTGAGACCGCTTAGATTGACGTTTGAGCCGGGGTCCGCTGATGGTCGTTCGTTTGAACCTGCTGGGTGATTTTCGGATCGTCGGCTCCGACGGTGAGCCAGTCTTACTCAGCAGCGTCAAAGGACGAATACTTCTTGCCTTTCTTGCTCTCGACGAACAAGCGGCATCGCCTCGCGACGAGCTAACAGAGCTCCTTTGGGAAGACAGGCGGATAGAGCAGGCCCAACTTAGTCTCAGGCAGGAGCTTGCCAGGCTGAGATCGGTCCTGAAAATACCCGATGTTTCCGAGTGGAATGAGAAGCAGCTGGTGCGGTTACCTCGCTGTATAAGCACGGATATCGCGGACTTTCTAGCATCTGTTAGAGCGGGCGATTGTGCAGCAGCGTCTCTCTCCTATGGAGGAGAGCTGCTTGCGAATGTCGCGGTGAAGGCACCGAAGCTATCAGCTTGGCTGGGTCAGAAACGCAACGAATTGCGCAACTACGCACTGTCGAGCTGCCTGTCGGTGCTCCTGAACGCGAATGAAGATGCGCCAGGCGAACTGCTCGAAAAGACCGCAGGCCTCGCCGTCCAACTCGACCCATTCTGTGAACTCGCACATCAATGGCTGATCCGCATCTACGCACTTCGCGGAAATACCATTTTGGGTCTGGAACAGTTCCGGACCCTCAACGCCGCGCTGGAGAGAGATGGTGGCAGACAGCCCGCTGAGGAAACGATGTCGATCGTGCGGTGCATGCTGAGGCGCTCTCGAAGCGCTACCTCCGCAAAGCAGCAGGAACAGACGGCAACTGGCGTTGACTGGATAAGCGAAATAAACCGCCAGCATGGTATGGCCGCAGCCCCAGATCCTATTCCTATCATCCCGGCGTCAAGCGAGCCTTCGCTAGTCGTGCTGCCGTTTGTCGATCTTGCGGCGGATGGGAGGCCGAACTGGGCGATCTCGGATGGTTTGACCGAGGAGGTAACCACCGCGCTCTCGCGAATGCCGGGCCTATTCGTGACGGCTCGGCAGTCAAGCATGGTCTACAAGGGAGTGCTTAGCGACGCACGAAGAATCGCGATCGAGCTTGGTGTTCGTTATCTGGTCGAGGGAAGCGTCGAATTGTCTGGCCGCGATATGCGCGTGAACGCTCGCCTGATAGCCGGAGCAACGGGCTTGAGCATCTGGGCCGACGCGTTCGAGGGAAAGTTGTCCGATTTTCGCTTGATCAGAAACTCGATCGTATCTGAAATCGTTGGCAGGCTCATGCCGACGTTGATGAGAAGTGAAGTTGAGAGAGCTTTTGGCACCCCCCTGGCTCAAGTCGATGCGTGGACGCGTCTACAGAAGGCCAGTGGCCATGTCTTGTTCATGCGCAGCCGCGAATGGCTCGACAAGGCGGCATCCGAATTGAAGGCGGCGCTCAAGTTGGACCCACAATATGCCATGGCCCGATCGCTGCTTGCGGCCATTTACACCTGGAAATCGTTGTGGAGTCAGTCGCGACAGGCCAAGATGGAGCGCGCCGCCGCGCTAAGGCACCTCGAACGGGCGTTGCAAGACGGGCCCGATAATTCTTTCGTTCAAATCAATTGCGCGGATGTCATGCTTTATTCCGCGGGCGATATTGACCGCTCTCTGTTGCTGCTGCAAGCGGCAACAGACCAGATTGGAGCAGACCCGCACGGTTTGGCGCTCCTTGCCAACGTAAAGCGCTGCTCCGGGGGAGATCCGGGTCAAAGCATTGAGCTGATATCCCAGGCAATGAGAAGGAGCCCCCGCGATCCGCGAACTCACCGCTGGAGTCACTATGCAGCCTGGTCACACTGGAAGACGGGTGATTTGAAGCGAATGGAGCAGGCTGCCAAGAACGCCATTTCGCTTTACAGCGATGCACCCCAGCAGTGGATTGCCCTGATTTGTGCGCTGGGTTTGCAATCCCGACAGAGCGAAGCCAGGGAAGCGGCTCGTATACTACATGGGCTTCTTCCGACGTTCACGGCCGTCGGCTTTTTTAACACCGCGAGAATATTTTATGGCCGGAGATTCGAAGGACAAGTCGTAGACGACTACACAGGCCTGTGCGAAGTTCTTGAAAGAAGCCTGCCACCGTAATGATAGCACCATGCAGATGCAATTGTTGAACAGCGGGAACGGCTCTGAGAACGTCATAGCCGCGGAAAACCGACGTTGACCGAGCTCCAACGCCTTCGGCATCAACGCCCGCTGATGCGGCGTAACTCATAAGCCCAGTCTCCTACAGGGGCCGGCCGCGAAAACGCATTGAAAGCGGTTTATCGCCCGCATAAACGGCTTGCCGGGCCGAGGCTTGGTCCGGGTGCGCAAAACGTCAGCTTCTTGCGGCCATGCGGAGACGATCTGCGAGGGCACTTCTCCTCGTCAAGGATGCAGGGATGGATGTCGGCTGCAGCAAGAATATTTCCCTACGACGCCGAGGAGGCGGCGAGGGCATTGCGTGTCTCGGTCAAAACGTCAGTTCCTCGTCTGAGTCACGAGACGCACAAGCCACCGTCCATCAATAGGGCTTGAGCCGACTGGGAGTGGATTAGTCCCGACGGCCACTCACGGACCGATAGGAGACAACCCCTTCGAGATCGGATAGATGCTCAAAGAAACTCACGATCTTTTTCGCGCGGTTTGCTTACCCATGACGTCTTTGGCTCGCTGCCCATTGCGCATCGCGAGCCGGCCGAACCCTGGCCTTACCGCAGCCGCGACCAGCCGGCACGACAGTGAAGGGAATTCGCTTGCCTCTGTCGCCGGGACTTACTTATCACATCGCCAATCGCGCAACCTGGGAGCAATTCATTAGGTTGAGTGATGTTGCAAATAGCACTCGAATCCTCCCTACGAACGACTGCTTTTAGAATCAGACCGCGTTTCCGTCGCCGTGGTAGCTATTTGGTAGCTAACGGCCATTTGCAGCGCGCGAAGGTTAGAATAAGCCATGGATTTCGTTGATACAGTTGGGTGGGCTCGAACCACAGACCTCCTGTTCCACAGTCTGCAGGTCAGCTTCTCAGGCCAAAAGCACTAGCTGGCAAAAGGACGTCCGCGCCCCGGACGTCAGCTCCCGTGCCTGTCCGATTTGCACGCTACAGCACTCTGAACTTGGCGGCGGCATTAGGGCACCTTTATTTGGCCCTCGTAGGCAATTTAGGTCAATGCATCGCGCAATTGGGTTGTGCGAAAATAGCGTAGCAACGGGTCAGCAGGAACCTTGTCAGCCACACCAACGGCAGCACCTTCTGACGAACCCTAATCGGTATCATCGCGCCATAGACATGCGCATCTCACTCAACGGGCTTGATCCGATCGTGAGGAGATCATCGAAATGCAGGAGCTCATGGTTGACAATGATAGCAACAATCGGCGCCGACTCGTCGAGTTTAAGGACGGTTGCCGATATGGCAAATTCGGAAAGACTAAGGCTTATGAGCTGATCGCCCACGACATGATCAGGGCATCCAAGATGGGGGGAAGACCATGATCGACCTGGACAGCGTGGACGAATATCACGCTTCGCTGCCAAGGGTCGAAACGAGAGCCAGCTAGGCCGCCGATCTGTGCAGCGAGACGGCCGACCCACATTGCGTTGGCTGTCGAACCGGCCGGACTAACTCTACATTAGACGCACGCGTTCGGCCCAATAGCCGCATGTTTGATAAGGCTACAAATCCTGTTCTTGTCGCCGTCGCCAAGCTGGCACCGCGCCACCTCGTCGCGCCGCCTCCAGCAATCATATGCGCAATGATGAGGGACACCCATAATGCGCCCGGGTCAGGCCGCCATTCTCGATGACCTAGTCAATTTTGCCGACGATCCTTGATTTTGGGAGCCGGGTTTCGGGGTCTGGCAGACCGAGATCTGCGAAGACGTTGTCCGATGGCGGTTTGGCGAAGCTTATTTCGGTTTGAGTCCATCTTTCGATGCAGCTCTTGGCCTTCAACGCCGAGGTGTTCCGCCCGCAAGTCGTCGTCAATGCTTATGTCTGTCACTTCCGTTAGGCCGCGCACGGGCCACCTCTCGCTTCCGCCCCCTCTCTAACAACGGCCTCAGGTAAGCCGCCGTCCGACTATCTGCCACGTTGACAACCTCCTGAGGCGTACCATTTGCGATGACGCGACCACCGTCGTCCCCTGCCCCGGGGCCAAGATCGATGACCCAATCCACCTGCACGATGACCCGCATGTCATGCTCGACGACGACGACGGTGTTGCCGGCATCGACAAGCCCCTGCAGTTGGCGCATCAACCGGTCAACGTCGGCCGGATGGAGGCCGGCGGTCGGCTCATCGAGCACATAGAGCGTATTGCCGTGCTGCGCACGCTGTAGTTCGGTCGCCAGCTTGATGCGCTGCGCCTCACCGCCCGAGAGTTCCGTCGCCGGTTGCCCGAGCCGCAGGTAGCCAAGCCCAATCTCGCGCAACACGTTGAGCGGTCGCAACACTTGCGCTTCGTCGGCGAAGAACTGGCAAGCTTCGTCGACGGTCATCCGCAGCACTTGCGCGATGTTGCGGCCACGCCATTCGATCTCGAGCGTCTGTGGATTGTACCGGCTGCCGTTGCAGGTCGAGCATGGCGCATACACGCTGGGCAGAAACAGCAACTCGACCATGACAAAGCCTTCGCCCTCACAGGTCGGACAACGACCCTGTGCGACGTTGAACGAGAATCTGCTTGCGCTGTAGTGGCGCCTTCTCGCCATGGGCGTGTCGGCGAAAAGTTGGCGTACTTGATCGAAGAGACCACTATAGGTCGCCAAATTCGAACGCGGCGTACGCCCGATTGGCTTCTGATCAACCTGAACAAGACGGCGGATGAGATCCATGCCGCTCACGATGCGTCCTGCAGCGGCTTGCTGTGCCACCGCGAGCAACGGGTCGACCTCGTCCTCCTCCGAGACGGCAAGCGGCCGCCCAAGGTGCTCGCTCACGAGTTCGGGAAGCGCCTGGCTGACAAGACTGGATTTACCCGAGCCTGAGAGTCCCGTGACCGCCGTAAAAACGCCTAGCGGAAACGCGGCATCGAGACCATGGAGGTTATTGCGCGTGATACCTTCCAGCCGTAACCATCCCTTGGGATTTCGTGACACCCGGTCAGCCGCAGCTGGTCTATCGAACAGATAGCGGCGAGTGATCGAAGCCTCGACATCGGCCAGTCCTGCGAGCGGCCCGCTGTAAATCACCTGGCCGCCCTGCTCGCCGGCACCCGGCCCCACATCCACTAGCCACTCGCCATGGCGTATCAGATCCAGATCGTGTTCGACGACGAACAGGGAATTTCCGGCGGACTTAAGGCGCTGCAGGATCGTAAGCAACGCCTCTCCGTCCGCAGGATGCAACCCCGCGGACGGCTCGTCCAGCACGTAAACCACACCGAATAGGTGCGAAGACAATTGCGTTGCGAGCCGTAAGCGCTGCAGTTCGCCTGATGACAGCGTTGGCGTGCTACGATCAAGGGAGATGTATCCGAGCCCAAGATCGATGAGCGGTAGAAGCCGTTCTAGCAATTCGGATGCGAGACGTTGTGCGGCGACACGCTTCTCTTCGGAAAGGTTGGGCGTGCGGCGCACATCCGGGGCGCTCTTGTGTGCCGATCCGCCGGCCGCCACCCGTCTCTCGACCGCCGCGACGCGAGCCCTTTTGTCGAGTACGCCGCCTCTTGAAGCGAATTCGGTACCACCGAACTCACCATGCGCAACGGACGTTAGCAAATCTCTGAGCTTAAGGAATGACAGATCGCCGAACTCGGCTATGTCGAGTTGCGCGAATTTCACCGACAGCGCTTCCCGCTTCAACCGCTTGCCATGACAGGTCGGGCAGTCGCGGCCGATGATGAATCGTGAAACGCGCTTCTTCATCAGCGCACTCTTCGTATTGGCGAACGTGTCCAGTACATAACGGCGAGCGCCCGTGAACGTGCCCTGATAGCTTGGCTCCATTCCGCGCTTGAGCGCCGTATGGGTTTGCTGTGGGGTAAAGCCCGCATATACGGGCACGGTTGGCTGTTCGTCGGTGAAAAGAATCCAGTCACGATCCTTTTTCGACAATTCTCGCCAGGGCGTATCGATGTCATAGCCGAGCGAAACGAGAATATCGCGAAGATTTTGGCCGTGCCAAGCTGGCGGCCAGGCGGCGATCGCGCGCTCGCGAATTGTCAGCGATGGGTCCGGTACCATCGTTTTCTCGGTGGCGTCATAAACGCGCCCGAGCCCATGACATGTCGGGCAGGCGCCCTCCACGGTGTTGGGCGAAAAATCCTCAGCATAGAGCATATGTTGATTGCGCGGGTAATCGCCGGCGCGTGAATAGAGCATGCGCACCAAGCTGGACAGCGTAGTCAAACTACCGACGGAGGAACGAGCGTTTGGTGAGCTCCGCTGCTGCTGGAGAGCAACTGCCGGCGGCAATCCGTCGATCGAGTCAACCTCTGGAACCCCCGCCTGGTTGATTAACCGGCGTGCATAGGGAGCTACCGATTCCAGGTAACGACGCTGCGCCTCGGCATAGAGGGTGCCGAAGGCGAGCGACGACTTACCGGATCCGGATATGCCCGTGAACACCACGAAGGCGTCGCGCGGGATATCGACATCAACATTCTTCAGATTGTTTTCACGCGCGCCGCGCACCCGCACACAGCCGGATCGTTCCGCTGGGCCGTCACTAGCGAAGGGCGATGTCGAGCGTGGATTTCTCATCATCATACCAATCTTGCCAGCAGTGGACAAATTGTCGAATCACAGCGCTTGGTCAACACAATATGAAGCCGGTGGTGTTCGTGGTCGAAGGAAATTTCTCGGCAACTTACCAGAAGCGCCGGTCGCAATAATGCGAGATCCATCGACGACCCCGGACAGATGCTAAGCCAGGACACCAAATCGCGTCGTAAGCTCGATCGTCTGATCACGATGCACCGTGTCGGCAGGGACCAGCACTTGCCACGAACGTCCACAAGCAGACCATCCGTCGAAACACCAACGATAGCGACTACGACCACTGAAGCGAACAAGCCGGCCCTTCGGGCAGCAATTGAAGCGACGATCCTTTGGTGGCGAAGAACCAGAATTTGCATACCCTCCGCGGCCATTTTGGATAGGTCGTCGTACCTTGTACGCAGGAGGTCGGAATTACGTTCGACACCGGAAATGGGGTTGATTTACGATTTCTTCGTCTCGAGGACGTCGGCCCGACGCAGCACAACGGATGCTTCCGCCGTCAAAACACGGAAGGTGAATGTCTCCTGAAAATAGAGTTCGACGGTCGTGCTGGTATGGCTGAGATATCCGATCGAGAGATCCTGACCGATATCGAGCTCGAAGTCGCCGCCGCGCGTCGTTAGGACAAAAGCGCCGCTGATGGCAGGCGCCCAGACAACGCCGCCGTCGACAATCCGTTCGAGGTGGTGAAAAACGGGGTATCCTTCATCGCTTCCGCCGCTCGCGGCCGTGTACGCCTCCGCCCCAAGGACGAGGGCATATGGCCCATTGCAGCCGGCAAGTCTGAGTTCACTGACTGCTTGCGCGACGGCACCTGGATAGGCTTTCGCATTTGTCGGAAGAATGAGCCCTGCATTGCTGCTGGCCTGGCGAATGCCCTCGATCCCCGCAGCCGCGTATCCATCAAAAATCGCACCGTCCTCAGCAAAAGCAATTCTGCGGGCGGCGTCCTTGATCGGCGTCCAGTCGGCATCCAGGGCACCACGCTCGACATCATCGATCTGTTGGCGCGAGAGTTGGAATGGAACGCGCAGTTCGACGAGCGCCTTCACCTCGCGCTGTTGGGCCGTCATTCCCTCGCCTGGATCCGGGAGCTGTTTGACATGGCCAGTGCCCACCGCCGAGAAGCCACTCCCCTTGGCTTCGGGGACGTCGACGACGCGCCGGCCGGCAAGGTGTCGCTTCAGGGTACGGGAAGCTTCCTCCTCGATTTGAGCCCAGGCCGCGTCGGATATGGGCGCGAGTTGGCGGTGAAGATTATTCATGATTTGCCTTCTTGTTTTAAAGACCCAATTCCAAGCGACCCGTCGTTGACGGGCGGATGTTTACGAGCGGTATCTGGCGAGCCTGCGCCACGCTGCTCAGCGTCGACCGGTGCTTCCCCGCCGGATGCCGTGGCGCCATCGTCTTCAGGCGAAACGTTGTCGAGAAATGTCGCTGACGGCACGAAGAACAGCGATCCCGTAACGGCGCGGCTGACATCCAATAGCCGGTCGTAGTTGCCGGGCGGCCGACCAACAAACATGTTCTCGAGCATCTGCTCGATCCGGTGCGGCGAGCGCGCGTAGCCTATGAAGTACGTGCCAAATTCACCCTTGCCGATCTCACCGAAAGGCATGTTGTCGCGCACGATCTCAAGCTGCTCGCCGTCTTCGATGATCGTCGTCAGAACATTGTGCGCGTAGGGCGCCTTGGCCGCATCGTCCTGCTCGATGTCCGACAGTTTGTGGCGACCGATGATATTCTCCTGCTCCGAGGTGGATATCGCGTTCCAGCGCTGCAGATCGTGCAGATACTTCTGGGTGATGACGTAGCTTCCGCCGGCGAATGCAGGATCCTCTTGTCCGATGGTCGTCGCGTCAACCGCGTCCTGATCAGACGGGTTCTCGGTTCCATCAACAAATCCAAGCAGATCGCGATCGTCAAAGTATTTGAACCCATGAATCTCGTCGATCGTCGTCACGGCTTTGCCCAGTCGGGACATGATCTGTGAGGCGAGCTCGAAGCATAGGTCCATGCGGACTGACCGAATATGAAAAAGGATGTCGCCCGGGGTGGAGACTGCGTGATGCACCCCATGGATCTCCCTGAAGGGATGAAGATCCTTGGGCCGCGGATCACCGAACAGTCGGTCCCAGGCATCGGAGCCGAGGGCCATCACGCATGATAGCCGCGCTTCCAGATCGCGAAATCCGACGGCTCGCAGCAGTGCCGACAGACCGGCACATAGACGGCGCACCACAACTTCGCTGTCCTTTCCGGGATTGATTCGGACGACGAGAAATATCGCGGCTCGCGTCAGTTTTGCGACGACGGGTTGTGGAACGACAGCTGGCACAATCACTCCTTGGCGGCCTGTTCGGCGTCCTTGATGCTGCGGGCTGGCCGGCCCGGCTGAACACCGGCCGCGCGGTCGGTGCAGCCCGCGGTCGTTGGCATCGACGAGCTTCCCGAACCAGGCGGCGTGCGGAAATCACCGGCAGTGCGATCGGGATAACGAACACACAAGGCCGCTGCCATCCCTTGAGATGTTCACCCCGACCAATCAGACCGAGACCTGGTCAATCCATATCCCGAAAGGCATGGCCATCGGCCTTGACACCTTCGATCACGCTCGGCGGCAAAAGATCTTGAGCGGAGGTCCCGTCAAAAACCCAGTCGCCCTTGTCCGCGAGGTCCGGGAGCTGCGCGCCCTTGCGGACGTAGATCCCGATCGCCGGCTTCTTCACATTGATGTAGAGATCGTATTCTTCCATCGCGTCTGTGCTTTCCCTCTTGCTCTATCGAGCCATTCATCGGCTACGGAGCAACCGCCATGCCAATTTGAGTGCATCGAGATATCAAGAGCTTACGCCGACCTGACGGACCGGATCTGACAAACTGTCCGATCGAGCACGGACAAATTGTCCACGCTGCGGGCGTGGCTCGCGCGGCGTCGAGCCCGATGTCGCTGCCGAAATCGAAACGTCTTGCCCCAGACAACAGCGGGCGCAGGGATCCCGCCGCACTTCCCGGTTATCCAAGAAAGACAGGACGTCCTGATGGCTCTTCTTCCAGTGTCACCGCAATATCTGCGTTGGCGGACAAGCGCACCTTGTTGCCCTCGACGCCGGCGACGAATCCCAGCTCGATATAGTGCTGATGTCCTTTGTGGTGCGCGAAACTGTTGCTCTTCTTGAGCTTGATACGATTACCTTCGATCTGATCGACCGTGCCGACATGCACTCCGTCAGCGCCGATTACTTCCATACCGCCGGTGATCTTGTTCATGGCCGTACCTTTTTCCTTGGAATCCATTGCAGCACATCACAGGAGCGATGATCCACATCGACTGCGTGACCGCGAACCACTCACACCAATCACTTGACCGGGCGGCCCGACTTTTCTTCCTCAAAGAGTTCGACGATATCGGCCTCAGAGCAGAGCCGCACCTTGTGATCCGTGACGCTGTCGACGAAATCCATGCCGATATAGTGGTGATGTCGTTTGTGCCCTCTGCCGCCAGTTTCGCTTTTCTTTAGCCTGATACGGTCGGCCTCGATGCTATCGACGACACCGATCTGCACACCGTCAAACCCGACGACCTCCATGCCTTCCTTGATCTGATGCTTCTTCATGAATTGCACCTGCTCGTTCCATGTCTTTCTCAAGCCTGACGCTCAGATCGCTTCGTCCTCATCCGGAGGCTTCACTGTCTTCCCGTTGAACGTCAGACCGTCTTTCCCGGAGGAGATCTGCACGGTCGAGCCGTCGCGGACATCGCCCGCGAGCAGCATTTCGGCCAGCGGATCCTGTACATATCGCTGGATGACCCGCTTTAATGGCCTGGCGCCATAGGCGGGGTCCCAGCCCTTCTCGGCGAGCCAGGCCTGGGCCTTGGCGTCGAGCGACAGTGTAATTTTGCGATCGTCGAGGAGTTTGCGGAGACGCGCAAACTGAATGTCGACGATTCGGCCCATATCGTTCTTCTGCAGCCGCTGGAACAGGATAATCGCGTCGACGCGGTTGAGAAATTCCGGCCGGAAATGCGCGCGGACCATCTCCATGACCTTGTCGCGAACGGCACTCGTCTTTTCGCCTTCCCCCTGATTGACGAGGTATTCCGCCCCGAGGTTTGAGGTCATGATGATAAGCGTGTTGCGGAAGTCCACCGTCCGCCCCTGACCGTCGGTCAGGCGCCCGTCATCCAGCACCTGCAGCAGCACGTTGAAGACGTCCGGATGCGCCTTCTCGATCTCGTCGAACAGTACGACCTGATACGGCCGTCGCCGCACTGCTTCCGTGATCACGCCACCCTCGTCATAACCGACATAGCCTGGAGGCGCGCCGATGAGCCGCGCGACCGAGTGCTTCTCCATGAACTCCGACATGTCGATGCGAAGGATGGCGTGTTCATCGTCGAACAGGAATTCCGCAAGGGCCTTGGCCAGTTCCGTCTTGCCGACGCCGGTCGGACCAAGGAACATGAACGAGCCCATCGGGCGGTTCGGGTCCTGCAGTCCCGCGCGAGCCCGTCGCACGGCCGTCGACACCGCGCGAACGGCTTGTGTCTGCCCGACCACGCGTTTGGCGATCATCTCCTCCATCTGAAGCAGCTTTTCCCGCTCGCCCTCCAGCATCTTGTCGACCGGGACGCCGGTCCAGCGCGAAACAACCTGAGCTATGTTGTCGGCCGTGACCGTCTCGCTGATCGAGCTGCTCTCGCTGGCCTCGACGGCAGCCAGTTTTTTCTCGAGTTCGGGAATCGTGCTGTAAGACAGCTCGCCTGCCCGCTGATATTCGCCCTTGCGTTGCGCGTTCGCCAACTCGGTGCGCAGCTGCTCGAGTTGCGCCTTCATCTTCTGGGCGTCCGAGAGCTTGCTCTTCTCGGCCTGCCATTTCGTCGTCATGTCGGCGGAGCGCTTCTCGAGATCGACCAGATCGCCGTCGAGCGTCTTCAGACGGCTCTTCGACCCGGCATCACTTTCCTTCTTGAGCGCCTCCTGCTCGATCTTGAGACGCACGATTTCGCGGTCAAGCGAATCCAACTCCTCCGGCTTGGAGTCGACCTGCATCTTGAGCCGTGCAGCAGCCTCGTCGACGAGATCTATCGCCTTGTCGGGAAGAAACCGGTCGGTGATGTAGCGGTTGGATAACATTGCGGCAGCGACCAGCGCTGCGTCCGAGATCCGCACGCCATGATGCTGCTCATACTTGTCCTTGAGGCCGCGCAGGATCGAGATCGTGTCCTCCACCGTGGGCTGCGACACGAATACCGGCTGGAAGCGGCGGGCAAGTGCGGCATCTTTCTCGACATGCTTGCGGTATTCGTCGAGCGTAGTCGCACCCACACAGTGCAACTCGCCGCGAGCCAGCGCGGGTTTGAGGAGATTGGAAGCATCCATCGCGCCATCGGTCTTGCCCGCACCAATAAGTGTATGCATCTCATCGATGAAGAGGATGATTCCGCCGTCCGCCGACGTCACCTCGGAAAGCACCGCCTTCAGTCGTTCCTCGAACTCGCCGCGGTACTTGGCGCCCGCGATCAGAGCGCCCATGTCGAGCGCGAGCAGCTTCTTGTCTTGCAAACTCTCGGGTACGTCACCGTTGACGATCCGCAGAGCGAGGCCTTCGACGATGGCGGTCTTGCCGACACCCGGTTCGCCGATCAGGACCGGATTGTTCTTGGTCCGGCGTGAGAGAACCTGGATTGTACGACGGATCTCCTCGTCGCGACCGATCACCGGGTCGAGTTTGCCTTCGCGCGCGGCCTGCGTCAGATCGCGGGCGTACTTCTTCAGTGCGTCGTATGCATTCTCGGCCGACGCGCTGTCTGCGGTGCGGCCCTTGCGGAGCAAATCGATCGCGGTGCCGAGAGCCTGGGCATTGACGCCGCCCTGCGCCAGGATCTTCGACGCTTCGCTGCTCTTGTCCGTGGACAAGGCCTGCAGCAGGCGTTCGACGGTGACGAAGCTGTCACCCGCCTTTTCCGCCAGCTCCTCGGCAGCGGTAAACAGGCGCGCAGTATCGGACGCCATATAGACCTGCCCTGCACCCGAGCCAGACACCTTCGGCAGTTTTGCCAAAGCCGCTTCCGTGGCGTGCAGGATCGCCCGCGAGTTTCCACCCGCCCGATCAATCAGACCGGCGGCCAGCCCCTCGTTGTCGTCGAGCAACACCTTGAGCACATGGAGAGGCGTGAACTGCTGGTTACCCTCTCTTGTTGCCAGAGACTGCGCCGACTGGATAAAGCCCCTCGCGCGGTCGGTGAATTGTTCAGCATTCATAACGCCACCTTTCAGACTCGCGGTCTGTCGTCAGAATTTTTCGAAGCGGAGTTACGAGCGGACTTCGCCCGGCGCAGCAGGCGGTGGCGTCGCCGCCAAGGCGTCCCGCAGAGCTTGCTCCTTGGTGTGGTCGAGCGAGGTCTTGAGCACCGTGCCGCCCGTGCCTTTAAGTGCATCAAGTACCTTGTCCGTGGTCATTCGACGAATGAGCACGAAAAGAGCGGCGTTGCCGGGCTTCAGATTTACCGACAAGTGCTTCATGAACTCGTCGTTGACGCCAACGTCGGTCAATGCACCCATGAGCGCACCGGAGGCCGCCCCGAGAGAAGCCCCGAGAAGCGGCGAGAGAAAGATCGCGCCGATCAGCAGGCCCCAGAAACCGCCGGAAACGGCGCCAGCAGCCGTGGTGTTCATAAGCTGAATGAGCTTGACCCTACCGTTGTCCTGCTTGACGGCGATCACGGCGTCGGAAAGCTCGATCAGGTATTCCTGCTGCATACCCAGAAGCTTCTGTCTGATCTCTTCAGCCTTGGCTTCGGTGGGATAGACGATGACAACGAGATCGGACATGGCGATTACTCCCTGCTTGATTCTCGATCCTTATTCCAACACGTGACGAGCGAATTGACGCCGTTTCAGCGCCGCGCCGTTCGGATCGCCTCCGATCGTGCAATCTTTGCATCGAGGCGCTGCTGTAGCCTAGTGAGGCTGACAACCATCCGTTCGTGGGTCCCTTTGCCGATTTCCTCGATCTCATCGGAGGCGCTGATGGCAAACACGATCCGGCGCCCCTCAACTGCGGTGACCTCGGCCGTGGCGGTGACCGTCTGCCCGATTGCGGTCGCAGCAAGATGCCGCACATTGACCATGGTGCCGACCACACTCTCGCCTGGCTCGAGATAGCTGCGAACGGCATTCAAGGCAGCATTCTCCATCGCCATGATCATGACCGGTGTCGCCAACACCGGCGGCAGGATGCTGTCTTTGAACCGGTTGGCCAGATGTTCGGGTTTCACGACAAGCGTGAAGCGTCCGGTTGTGCCGGTCGATATGAGCTTCATCGGTCACGCCGCCTTCTTGAAGAGATCCTCGACATATTCCCAGTTCACCAGGAATTCGAGAAACGCCTTGATGTAGTCGGCCCTTCGATTGCGATAATCGATGTAGTAGGAATGTTCCCAAACGTCGCAACCCAGTATTGGCTTTGCGCCATGGACGAGCGGGTTCTCGCCGTTCGGCGTTTTCATGACGATTGTCTTGCCGTTCTTGACCGCCAGCCAACACCAGCCAGAGCCAAACTGTCCGACCCCGGCGGCAACGAACTCTTCTTTCATCTTCTCGATCGAGCCGAAGTCGGCCTTGATTTGCCGCTCCAGGATTCCGGGCAGCGTGCTTCCGGCGTGCGGCTTCATCCATTTCCAGAAGTAGGTGTGGTTCAGGTCCTGGCTCGCATTGTTGAAAACAGGAACGTTCTTCCCGAACGAGCCGATCACGACCTCTTCCAGGCTCCTTCCCTCCCATTCGGTGCCTTTGATCAGGGCATTGAGGGCATTCACGTAGGCGGCGTGGTGCTTGTCGTGGTGATATTCCAGCGTCTCCGTGGACATGTACGGAGCGAGCGCATCATGCGCGTACGGCAGGTCGGGAAGTTTGAACGACATGGACATCTCCTCTGGAGGTGCGTCGCCGCGGATGGCGTGGTTCAGATGCCGCCGTTACACACCCGCGGCTGGCGGCCCCGGCGACCATCGCTTCAGTTCGCACAACTCATCACTCCCTCAGGGCCACAACGCTCTGGCTAAACTTCTGAGCAACTCATGTGCCACACGGGAAACATTGCGATATCAATCAGTTGGATCGCGAGAAGGAGCCGGCTTTGGACAATTTGTCGAAAGCAACGCGGACAAAATGTCCCACGCGACTCCTGAGTGTCGCCAGGTCGAGAACGAACGGATCGCTTGCAACACTCGGAGCCAGGTCGAAGCCGCATGAGGGCGACCGACGGAGATGATGCTCACCGTCAAAGTCGGCTTTCGCAGGTAGCGCTTCTGCAAGCAGTTCGCCTTTTGCGGCCCTAATTCTCCTGATCATACATGACCGCAAGGGCGGCAAGGGCGAGCAGGATGTAGCCGCCATCGTAGTCTGCGTCGTCATCAGTCGAAAGATCGAATTGCTGCCACACCCCGTCCAGCTTTCCCGCATCACGTTCGGCGATGACTTTGACGGCGACCTCGCGGATGGCATCGAACTGGGAAAAGTCGAAGTGCAGCCCTTCGTCGTCCATGAAAAGCCCGTGGCTTTTCAGGAAGGCCGCCATCGGCATCGTCGTCTCACTGATGTAGAAGAGCAGGTCCTCGGCTTGCAATGGCCGATCCTGCGCCTGCGGCACGAGACCGACCTGATTGATGAGCAGATGCCCCTTGGCCTGCATATCCTTCGAGAGCTGCTGCGTGGACACAACGGTCATCTCTGAAGCTCCTCGCCCTCACACATCCGTTGATGCCCGGCCGTCAGAACCGGCCGAGACCTATCGCTCGACCTGGCGTCACTTAGCGCGGCGCCCCTGAAAGTAACCCGCGTTGGTCGTGTTCTCGCGAATGTTTGCTGTATCGCCTTGCTCCGCGTAGTTTTCTTCGCGCTTCTTCGACGACGTATCCTTGCTAACCTCGGGGTCGCCGCCGGTGCCCTTGGGGCTACGATTGGCAGGCGGAACAGGAGGCATCTTCCCATGATGACGTGGCATTGCTGCGGCTCCTATGTCTGAGGCTCAACGTTTCCACTCGGTTGAAGCTCCAACCGCTGTTCGCGATTCCAGCAACGGTCGTGCCAAGCCGAGCATAGCACGATATCAATCGCTTAGCGGGCGCGACGAAGAGCCGGCGGACAATTTGTCCTTCTGGCAAGACGAAATGTCGCCGGCTCTTCGGGCCGCCATCAGTCCTCAGCGGGTAACCAGATCGTAAACGTCGTGCCCTTGCCGGGTTCACTTTCGACGGAAATCTTGCCACCTTGGCGCGTCACAAGCATCTGGCTAATGGACAGCCCCAGACCTGTGCCTTCCCGCCTCTTGGTGGTGAAGAATGGATCGAAAATCCGCTGCATCACGTCCGTTGTCATCCCGCCACCTGTGTCCGTCACATCGATCACAACACCAGGTCGCCGTCCCTCGTCTCGATCGAAGGTTCGAAGCGTCAAACGTCCACCTCCGGTCGTTGCATGGATCGCGTTGACGAGGAGATTGACAAGCACCTGCTGCAATTCGGTGCGATTCATCGAGATGAGACGTGAGGCGTGATATTCCGTCTCGACACTTATCGTTGTCTTGTTCAGCAGATGTTGAACCAGCGGCAGCGTATCTGTGACGACGGCGGCGGCATTGTACTGATCGGTAAAGCCGGCATACTCCTGCGGCTTGGCAAATTGCAGGAGCCTCGTCACAATCTCGTTCACTCGATGCAACTGTTCGTCGATGAGTCTAAACTCCGTTTTTGCTTCATCGGCCCTGGAGCCCATCACGTCCTTGATGATCTCCAGATTGCCTTGCATCACCGCGATGGGGTTATTGATCTCGTGAGCTACGCCGGCGGTGATCTCGCCGATAGCGGCGAGCTTTTCGGACATGATGAGTTGCTTTGTGGCTGCCTCCAGCTGCTCGTTCGCGTGTACGAGCTTGCTCGTTCGTTCCTCGACGCGCTGGTTGAGCTCCTCGTTCCATTGTCGCAGCTGAGCGTCGCGCTCGTGAATCTGATCCAGCAGTCGATCCAGGTGAGTTGCGACCTGTTCGATCTCGTCACGACCATCAACGGGTCCGGTGCGTGCTTCCAATTCGCCCCTTTCAACTTTCGCAATCGTGGTCGTCATCCGCTCGAGTGGCTTGAAAATGCCCGCAGCCCACCTCAGAAAGAGCGGCACGGTGGCTGCGACCGCGATGAGAAAGGCCAGCGCGATTTGTAGAAGCGTATCCCGCTTGGCTTCGGTGAACGGCTTCTGCAGATAGCCGGCATAGAGCATGCCGACGCGGCGGTCATAGCTGTCATTGAGCGGCTCGTAGGCCGAAATATACCAATCGTCGACGACGAACGCGCTATCCAGCCAAGTCCGGCCACGATCGAGAACCGCATTGCGAACGTCCGCTGAGACGCGCGTGCCGATCGCTCGCTGTCCTTCGAACATCCGCACGTTGGTACTGATGCGGACATCATCGAGGAAAAGCGTAACGGTCCCACGACTGCCTTCCGGCAAGCCCGACCCATGGAAAATCAGATCGTTGATCGTGTCGACAAAGGCAAGATTCTGGTTGAGCAGTATCCCCCCCACCAGAGCCGCGCGGTGCCCATTCGGCAATGAAACCGGCGTCGCTGAGTGCAGCACCAACCCTCGATTCTCTTGCCTTCGCGTGGTGGGCGTGCTTCCGGGCGTCGCGATGATGTCGATTTGCGCGCGTTTCGGAAGGTCCGCGGAAATCGCAGCAAGTTCCGCGGATTCAAACACATCAATCGCCGTTCGCGCGCGCCCCTCAAGCGCGGCGCTGATGACCGGCCAATTTCGGCGTGGAGTGGACGCCATTTGGGATTCGCTCGCGACGACCGCGCCGTCGTCGGCGACAATATAGAGAAAATCGAAGCCCCGCGCCTGCGCGATATCCCTGAGGTAGACATTCAGCGCCCCGACCTCAACGCCTCGCGTTTGCACAATCGACTGAAAGCGCGCGGAGCTGACTGACGATGCCAGCTCTCCCTCTGTGTTCTCCAGAATGCGTGCGAGGTATTGTCGGGCGATCGTCAGGTCATCATGCACCTTGGACGTCAACGCCGCGTCGAACTTCGCGTTCCAGCGATAGATGGTGATCCCGAGAAGCAGCGGGAGGATGACGAGCATTGGCAGGAGCGCCATCGCCAGCAGCCGATAGCGCACCGAGATCTTATCGAGAGCAAGAGCCGATATCAGAGGTGCCAGCTTGCGCATTTGCGGTCGATGGTTTTACGCGAGATGCCGAGCCGGCGCGCCGCCTCCTCGCGGTCGCCGCCCGTCTCGCGCAGCACAAAAAGGATATGTCGTCGTTCCACATCCTCGAGCGTGACATCACCCGTCGAGCTATCAATACGTGGCGGCAGATAGTCCTCGCGAAATTCGCCGAGGATTACGGTTCGCTCGATCAGGTTGCGCAGCTCTCGAATGTTACCCGGCCAGTCGTACCGCGCCAGAAACGTACGCATCCTGGCATCGATCGGTACACGTGGCATGCCAAGCTGCTCGGAAATCTCGTTCATGAAGACCTCGGCGAGCTCGAGCACATCCTGATCCCGATCCCGAAGAGCCGGAAGATTGATCTGCATGATGTTGATGCGGAAGTAGAGGTCCGCCCGAAAGGTACCCGCCGCAACCCGCTTCTGCAAATCGGCGTTGGTCGCGAAGACAAAGCGAGCGTCGACCGGCACTTCTCGTTCTGAGCCGACGGGGCGCACCCGTTTGTCCTCCAGCACGCGCAGCAGCTTACTCTGCAGGTGATGCGGGAGTTCACCGATCTCGTCCAGGAAGAGTGTGCCGCCCTGGGCGAACATGAATAGCCCCTCTCGCGCTTTCCCTGCGCCGGTAAACGCACCCTTCACATGACCAAAGAGTTCGCTTTCGATCATCTCCGCAGGAATTGCTCCGCAGTTAACCGGCACAAAAAGCTTGTCCGCCCGACTTGACAGCGAATGGAGCGATCGGGCGGCAACCTCCTTGCCGGTTCCGGATTCGCCGGTAAACAGAATTGGCGTCGGCAAGGGCGCCACCCGGGCGATGGTGTCGCGCGCTTTTTGAACCGCCGCCGATGCCCCAAGCAGTTTGCTACGCAGATACAAGGGACGCGACGACGACTTCAGCTCATGGTGCAGCACAAAATTCTCACGCTGCAGGCGCGCCCGATCAAGGCAACGTGCCACGGCGTTTAGCAGTTGATTGGATCGGAAGGGCTTGATGACAAAGTCGATGACGCCGATGCGCAATGCACCGATGGCTGTGTCGAGATCGGCATAGGCGGTCATAAGGATGACGTCGGTAAAGAAGCCGATCGCCCGCTGTTCCGCAAGCCAGTCGAGGCCGCTCCTGCCGGGCATGACATTGTCGAGAATCACGACATCGAAATGTTGCCCGTCGAGTTTGCGCGACGCATCCTTGGTGTCCGCGGATTCTTCAATCAGTTTGCAGCGCGGTCGCAGTAGCTTTACGAGGAAGTTGCGTATCCCCGGTTCGTCGTCGACGACAAGGATCGAGGCTTGCGCAAGCCAGGGGCCAAATTCCGGGTCGATCACCGGCTCGGCGACTTCAGGGCGGGTCTCCTCGGACATACAGGTCTCTCCCGACTCCGGCTCTGGCGGCGATTATCTCAAAGCAGAGCGCTAACTTTCTCCAGCGCGATGCAAAGACCGAGGCTGACCGGAATGTCTGCCGTGAGCCAACCCAGACCCGTGATCCCGGCAACCGCCCAGGCGCTGTTCAGGGCGCCATCGGTGACGCCTGCCGTCTGTGTCCCGATCATATTTGCAAGATAGGCCGGAACGGCCGCAATCGTCCAGAATATCGCGCAGCACACATTCTGAAGGGGCCGGATGACTACCGGGAAAGGCCGGGTGCCGATCTTCGTCGACGATGATTTTCGCCACCTGCGGCGTTTGCGGGCCGCCTTCTATGTCGAGCCTTGTCGCCGCATCGAATAGAATCGCTTTTACGTCATCGACCGTCTGAACGTTCCTTGCGACGAGCTTGCGGACCGGGGCCTGCAGGATAAGCGCATTGATCGATCCATCTCCGGGCGATGTCGTACCTGCCATCAAAGTGCTCCTTATGGCCCATTCCAAACGACGTAGGTTCGATCAGACGTTCCCCGACATGTCGTTGAACGTGGCACGCAGCAGCGCAAAAGCCTGCCGAACGCCGTGGAGCTGATCGATCAGATGCAAGATCACGTCGATTCCCTCGTCGTTGACTCCGAAGTCGCCTTTGAGGTCCTGTATCAAGCGCGCACGCGCCACGTCTCCATCAGAGAACAGAGCACCCGAAGCGGACTCAGTCGGAACGAGCCACCGTTGCTCCAGCCATAGCTCGAGCGTCCGCACGCGCAGTCCGGCCGAGGTCAGGAACTCCTGCTTGTTTAAGGTCATTTCGAACTACCTTCGCGCGGATTGAAATCCTTGCCCTTGCTCCAGCTCTCGACAAATGCCTGCAACTCCGGATCCGGCGATTGCGGCAACGTCACCTTCAGTTTCACAAATTCATCACCGCTGCCGCCACCGGCGCGCGGCGCCCCCTTGCCCTTGAGGCGCAGCGTGGTGCCCGTGTTCGATCCCTTCGGCACGGCCATTGTCACGTCACCGGTTGGCGTCGGAACGCGGATGTGACCTCCCAGCACGGCTTCGGTCAGCGAGATCGGAAGTTCGAGAAGAATGTTGTCGCCGTCGCGCGTGAACCGCCGATCCGGCGTCACCTCGACCTCGATGAGAGCGTCGCCCGCGGCGCCCTTGCCAGCCCCGGGTGCTCCCTTTCCCTTCAAGCGCAGGACCTGTCCGTCAACCATTCCCGGAGGAAACTTCACGTCGAGCGTGCCACCGCCGGGCAGAGTGATTCGCTTGCTCGCGCCATTAATCGATTCGACGAATTCGATCGGGAGACGGAAATGCAGATCTTCCCCGCGTCGGTTCGCGCGCGCGCGCTGGCTGCGTCTCAGCAGGTCCGCGAACGCGCCGTCCGAATCCATGAAGTCGGCAAAGCCGGCGCCGCTGGTGTAGACATCAGGATCGCCGGCATCGGCGTAGTCGCGATAGAAATGATGTTGCGGACGCTCGGTACCCGTCGCATCGATCTCGCCGCTATCGAAGCGCTTGCGCTTGTCGGCATCGCCGAGGAGGTCGTAGGCGGCGGCAACCTCCTTGAATTTTTCCTCGGCCGCCCTGTCCCCGGGATTGAGGTCGGGATGCAGCTTCTTCGCGAGCTTCCGGTAGGCCTTCTGTATGTCGCCTGCCGAAGCCGAGGACGCCACTCCCAATATGTCATACGGATTCCTGGCCACTCACCGCTCCCGACGACGAACATGCTTGCACATCGCAGAAACCGCGCCTGTCATTGGCAAGCAACAACCAAGCTGCAACTCCGAATTATTCAACATGCCCGGGATCCACATATTTTGGGTAGTTCTTCAGTTGTTGAGGCGTCATTCGTGCGGGATCCGGCGCTCCCGGAACACCGCGCGGACCGAGTTTGGCCCGCGTAATGTCGTCTTCCGTCAATCTCGGCTTGCCGTCGTCGAGTTGCCCATCGCCACCGAGACTTGCTGTCATGGTCTTCCGATCTCCACATGCCGTTCTGAACGAAGCAGCAAGAGCCACTTGCCGAACAAGGATGCGAACGATTGTCAGTTCGGCGTCTCTATCGACCCGGCTGAAGGGTCATACTCTCCAATCCTGCGGCGACGATCAGGCCGGTTTCCGCTTGTACGCTCAGGGGTTGCAGCGCGATGCTGTTGTTTGAACCACCCAGAAGTACATTGCCGCCGACACCGACGATGGCCGCAGCCATGGCATCGACGCCGACATAGGTCCCTGCGATATCGCCACGGCCGGGCTGGGCGATCGGCGCGAACACCGACCAGGCAAGCGCGGTGCTCTCGGTGATGCCGATGTCGAGACCGATCTTTTGGATCGTCGCGATGTAGTAGTCTTCGGGCAGCCCGTTGACCCGCAGGACACACGCCAGATTGGTTACCGCGCCCACGATAAAGCCGATGCTCGGGCCGCCCTTGCATTCAAGGACGCCTACCTGCACCTTTTGGACCGGCTGCTGGGCTTGCGTGGTGGATACCAGGGCGGCCAGCATTGCTCCGGCAAAGGCAGTGAGCACCGTCGAACGTCGTCGCATAAGAAAGCTCCTACAAAATGAAAGCGGAATGCCTTCAAGACTTCTGACTGATGTTTGTGCAAAAAGAAGCAGTCGGGATTTCATTCCAGCACGTGAGAGCCGGCGTTTCGTCCCGACAGCGGTGCAAAGCCAGATCGGCAGTCGCAGGCTCGCGCCTGCGCTGGCGGATGCGCGCTATTTCGAGTTCTTCTTGTCGTCGTCGATTTCGGTGAATTCGGCGTCAACCACATTGTCGCCACCCGAACTCGGCGCAGAACCAGGAGCGGCCTGCGCCGCGCTCTGCATGGCTTCCGCAAGCTTCATTGTATGCTGCTGCAAGGCGTTCACTTTCGTGTTGATCGCAGCGGCATCGTCGCCCTTCAACGCCTCGCGCAAGTCAGACATTGCGCTTTCGATCGCGCTGCGATCTGGTGCCGCAAGCTTCGATCCGTGTTCTGCGACAGTCTTCTCCGTCGCGTGCAGAAGTGCCTCCGCGGCGTTCTTCGCCTCGACTGCTTCCTTTCGCTTCTTGTCCTCAGCGGCATGAGCCTCCGCATCCTTGACCATGCGCTCGATATCGGCCTCCGAAAGGCCGCCCGAAGCCTGGATCTGAATGTTCTGTTCCTTGCCCGTGCCCTTGTCCTTGGCCGAGACGTTGACGATACCGTTTGCGTCGATGTCGAAGGTCACCTCGATCTGCGGCATGCCGCGCGGTGCCGGGGCGATGCCGACGAGATCGAACTGACCGAGAAACTTGTTGTCGGCTGCCATCTCGCGCTCACCCTGGAAGACCCGGATCGTCACGGCATTCTGGTTGTCCTCTGCGGTCGAGAAGACCTGGCTCTTCTTCGCCGGAACCGTCGTGTTCCGCTCGATCAGCCTCGTGAAGACGCCGCCCAACGTCTCAAGTCCGAGCGAAAGCGGCGTCACGTCGAGCAGCAGCACGTCCTTGACGTCACCCTGCAGCACCCCGGCCTGGATGGCCGCACCGACGGCGACGACTTCGTCGGGATTGACGCCCTTGTGCGGCTCCTTGCCGAAGATCTTCTGAACAACCTCCTGGATCTTCGGCATGCGGGTCTGGCCGCCGACGAGTACGACTTCGTCAATGTCCTTGGCTGTGAGCCCGGCGTCCTTGAGGGCGTTGAGGCACGGCTCGATCGTCCGCTGAACGAGGTCCTCGACCAGCGACTCGAATTTGGCGCGCGTGATCTTGACCTGAAGATGCTTTGGGCCGGAGGCGTCCGCCGTGATGAACGGCAGGTTGACTTCCGTCTGAGTGACCGTGGAAAGCTCGATCTTCGCCTTCTCGGCCGCTTCCTTCAGGCGCTGCAGGGCGAGCTTATCCTTGCGCAGATCAATACCCTGCTGCTTCTGAAACTCGTCGGCGAGGTAGTTGACCAGCCGCATGTCGAAGTCTTCGCCGCCGAGGAAGGTATCGCCGTTGGTCGCCTTCACCTCGAACACACCGTCGCCGATATCGAGAATGGAGATGTCAAAGGTGCCGCCGCCGAGATCGTAGACGGCGATCTTGGCCTGCTTCTTCTTGTCGAGACCATAGGCAAGCGCAGCGGCAGTCGGCTCGTTGATAATCCGCAGAACTTCGAGCCCGGCGATTTTGCCGGCGTCTTTGGTGGCTTGGCGCTGTGCGTCGTTGAAATAGGCGGGAACGGTGATGACGGCCTGGCTGATCTTCTCACCGAGATTGGCTTCGGCCGTTTCCTTCATCTTCTGCAGGATGAAAGCCGAGATCTGCGAGGGCGAATACGGCTTGCCCTCGGCCTCGACCCAGGCGTCGCCATTGGACGCCTTGATGATCTTGTAGGGAACGAGCGCCTTGTCCTTCTCGACCGTGGGATCATCGTAGCGGCGACCGATCAGGCGTTTCACCGCAAAGATGGTGTTGGTCGGGTTTGTCACCGCCTGCCGCCGGGCCGGCTGCCCGACCAGACGTTCGCCATCGGACGTGAACGCCACGACGGAAGGTGTCGTGCGCGCACCTTCTGCATTCTCGATGATGCGCGTGTTCTTGCCGTCCATGACAGCGACGCATGAATTGGTCGTCCCGAGGTCGATTCCGATCACTTTTGCCACGTCGCGCTCCTCTGCTTCTTCGTTGATCGACGATGTTCGGTTTGCGTCCCTGCGCCACTCCTGTTGAGCAACACATGTGCCAAATCACGACCCGCGGGATTTCAACGACTTAAGCTGCGCTGTCACGACTGGTCGGACATTTTGTCCGAAGCACTCCGGACAAAGTGTCTATTGGTTTGAGCGCGTATGATGCGTCAGCCTGTCCGGCCATTGCCGGCGACTGCGGAAGGCTTGTCCATTGTCGCCGGACAGCTGTCCGTCGCAGGTCGGGCCAGGTTGGAGCGGCACGCCGGAAGTTACCCCGGACGTCCGCCACCCAGCAAGGCGGAATCCCAGCCCGCTGCGGTCGCGCCAGCAACGTAGGCTGATTCCAGGAAGGCGAGCAGGTCACCGTCAGGATTGCCGGACTGGCGCAGGTCGTCGTAGTCGAGAAGGAACTCGCCCATGCCGGCGTCCCATCGTGCGGCGCTCGGGCCGATCTTCGCCTGTTCGATACCCGGCGGTTGGGGATAGGTGAAGGAGTAGAATGCGGGCCTGGGATACGAGGGATCGCCCGACCACCACCCCACCTCCACCAACTCCGCATTCATCGCATTGCGCCGGACGTAACCGACATTCGGCGCCGGCGAAGCAGGCTTGCCGTTGTAGAAGGGCACGCGAATATCGAACGTCCCCCACATCAGGCCGATCGGTTGCGTCTTGCCCGTGAACCGTCCCTGGAAGACCCGCAGGACGCGTTGAGTACTAAGGAGAATGCGCCACCAGGCGTTGACCATGTCGCGGTCGTACGGGCGCAGTTGCTTGTCCTCGTCGAACAGGATCGGGTTGGACACTTCCTGCGGCATGAGGGTGATCGAAGCGTTTATCCCCGCACGGCCAAGCTGGCCGAGGAACGTCTCGACCAAGGTCGCGACGGATGTCGGGCCCAGGGGCAATTGTCCCGATCCGCCCGAACTCGTGAGCCACTGCAACTCGTGCGAGACGAAGTCGGTGCGGACCTCGTAGGCTCCGCCGGCGTAGGGGATCGGGCCAGTGGTCAAGCCTCTCGCGCCGAGCCAAAGCGGGACCCCGGCCCATTGCGCCTGGAAAGGCTCCGCCAGCTTGAGCTTGCCGACGGCCTGCAACGCCATGTGGAGAAGATACCGCGTCGGCTCGAAGGCCTGGCAGGACAGAGCCGGCCAAAGATCGCCAGACGAGGGATTGGAAGATGACTTGCCGGTACTCATGGCCTGTCCTCGTACAAACATCGCATAAGAAGAACTCGCACCGCTATTCCAAGAGAGAATCTGGTCATGGCGAGCCCGATTCGGACAATTGAGATTCCAGAACGGGGCTCCTGTCGACTATAGCAGTTCAGCTTGCGACGCCGACCTTCGCCGGCCTCAACGAGCGCGAGCCGATCGAATAGCCGGGCTGCACCACAGTCGTAACCGTACCGCTTCGCACTGACGGATCCTGAACTTGGAACATCGCCTCGTGAAAGCGAGGATCAAACGGGCTTCCCGTCGGGTCAAGCTTCTTGACGCCATGCGCTTCCAGCGATCGGAGCAACTCCTTTTCGGTCAGCTCCACACCTTCCACAAAGGTCTTGAACGGTCCGGCGTCGTTGCGCAACTCGGCGGGCAGGCTGGACATGGCACGCTCCAGATTATCCGCGACATTGACCATATCGCCCGCGAACCTGGTCACGGCGTACTGCCGCACATCGTTCAGATCACGCTCCGCGCGGCGGCGTACATTCTCGGCATCCGCGAGTGCACGCAGGAGCCGGTCCTTGAGATCGGCATTTTCCGCGACGAGCCGCGCAATCGCGTCGTGCGTCTCTTGCGCGGATACGTTTGACGTCGGTTCAGCGCTCACAGCGGCCGGCGATCCGGAACCACACTCCCTTGAAGGATCCTCGGGCGTCGCCTTCTCTACGTCCTTCCCCTGATGCGGCTCTTCCTGAGACTGCTGAAGGTAACCCTGCCTGTTGGCGTAAGGATTCCTGGGTGGGACGTTGTTGGACATGGCAGCTCTCTTATGTCTCGCTATGGTATGTCGCTCGAACCGCATCGGGTCGAGCCGTTTTCCAGGCCACGAAGCCGGCCATCTACCGTGTACTGCGAAGCTGCAAGCCGAGGCCAATCAGCGCACAGCCCTGGAAGACGAGGTCGACCGACAACAGCAAGCCAAGCAGCCAAAGACTGTTGAGTGGCCATCCCAAAAGAAACGCCAATCCCGCGACCGCTGTGAGCAAGCCGGAAGCAAATAGCCAGCCCCAGCCACGGTCGTCCCTCGCTCTGAAGCCGAGCAGCAGGCGCATCAGACCGGATGCGATCGTGAAAACGGCCAGCATCAGAGTCAGAACAAGCGAGGCGATCACTGGATCCAGAATGATTGTCGTGCCGGCCACGGCGTAAAATAAGCCACCCAAGCCCCAGAGGAAGCGCCCGCGCCAACTCTCGACGCCAAACGCATGGATGATCTGGAAAACGCCCGCGACGATCATCAGAGCGCCGATGTAGAAGATCGTCGCGACGGTCGCCAACAGCAGATTGCTGACAGCACCGAAGCCCAGCAGGACAAAGAGAATGCCGGGGGCGACGAACCAGCCCCACTTCGCGCGCGCCTCGCTCAATATCCCCGTGAACGCTCCCCGCGGCTCTGACGGTGCAGTTGTGTGCGTCATAAGTGAAATGCCCAGAGATTGTTGGTGGCCGTACATCCTGTTACTGCCGAGCCCAGGCTGGCCCTGCGTTGCAGACGACGACGTTCCTGCAACCGACGACAACGCAATCGACGTGCCAGACTGCAAATGTCGCGATTTCAACGAGTTAATGACGGCCCACGTTGCTTGAAGGTCATTTTGTCCGGAATCGTTCGGACAAAATGACCTCAGCGCTGTGGGGCCGGCTCACCGGATACGAGAGATGAATTAACGTAGCCACAGTCTGATCACGCCCGCGACGAAGCCAAGCGCCGCAACGCTTGCGATCCAGATCGCAGCCATCCACATGAGCCGGCGCCATAGCGGAAGCCGCGCCTGCATCAATGATAGCCCACGATGCCTGCCTTGCCGCGAAACACCCAATAGGCCCAACCGGTGTAGGCAAGGATCAGTGGAATGATGACGCAGGCGCCCACCAGCATGAACAGTTGGCTTTCGACTGGTGCCGCGGCATCCCAGATCGTAATCGCGCGTGGAACAGCGTAAGGATAGATGCTGATTCCGAGCCCGATGAAGCTTAGCAGGAAGAGTGCCAGCGCCATGAGGAACGGCAGCCGCTCGAACTCTCGCTTCAGACTCCAGAAGAAAGTTACCGCGCTGATCAGCACCAACAGCGGCACCTGGGCCGTCAACAAGACGCCGGGCATTGCGAACCATCGCCGCCAGTAGTCATAATCGAGAAACGGCGTCACCGCGCTGATGGCCCCCAGCGCCAGAAGCGTACCGGCGCCGAGCCAGAAGGCGGCACGGCGCGCGTGACGTTGGCTCGTCCCCTCCGTCTTCCAGATCAGCCAGGTTGCGCCGAGCAGCGCATAGCCGATCACAACCGCGACGCCGGTCAGGATGCTGAATGGGCTTAGCCAGTCGAGCGAGCCGCCGGCATAGGCATCGTTGACAACGTGGATACCCTGCAGAATTGCCCCGAGAGTCACGCCTTGCGCAAAGGCGGCCACCAGGGAGCCCAACCAGAACGCAATGTCCCATAATGGTCGATGCCCTGGATCGCGCCAGCGGAACTCAAAGGCGACGCCACGGAAGACGAGCCCAAGCAGCATGGCGATCATCAACGGATAGGTGGCCGGAAGGATGATCGCATAGGCGAGCGGAAACGCCGCCAGTAGACCGCCGCCACCCATCACCAGCCACGTCTCGTTGCCATCCCAGACCGGCGCGATCGAATTCATGGCCTGGTCGCGCTCGTCGCCGACCGCAAAGCTCGGGAACAGAATTCCGATGCCGAGGTCGAACCCGTCCATGACGACGTAAGCCATCACCGCAAAGCCGATAATGGCAGCCCAGAAGGTGGTAAGGTCGATGCTGTACATAGGCCTCACTCCGCCGCGGTCAGAGGCACGCCGACGCTGCCCGCCGGGGTAATACCTGCGGCGCGCTGCGGTACCTTGGGCGGCTCTTTCTCGCCCGGAGCGGGCGGCTTCGCCATCAGGCGCAGGAGATAATAGGTGCCGGCGCCGAAGGCTGCGAAGTACACCAGCACGAAAGCGACAAGCGAGGCTGCCACAGCCGGCGCCGCCAGCGGCGAGTGCGATTCCGCCGTTCGCAACAGCCCGTAGACGGTGAACGGCTGCCGACCGACCTCCGTCGTCACCCATCCAGCGATCACAGCGACAAAGCCGGCCGGTCCGAGCGCGACACAGGCGCGATGCAACCAGGCCCAGTCGTAGAGCATTCCCCGGAAGCGCGCGAGCAGGCTCCAGAGACCGACAGCGAGCATCGCAAATCCAAGGCCGACCATGATCCGGAACGACCAGAACACGATCGGCACCGGCGGCCATTGATCCCTGGGGAAGTCGCTGAGCCCCGGCAGGGGTGCATCCGGATCGTGCTTGAGGATCAGCGATCCCAGGCGCGGCACCGCGAGCTTGTAACGGACCTGCGCTGCCTCGTTGCTGGGGAAGCCGAAGAGGATCAGCGACGCGCCATCGGGGCTGGGTTCGTAGTGCCCTTCCATAGCAAGAACCTTGGCGGGCTGGTGTTCCAGCGTGTTGAGGCCATGGGCATCACCCGCGAGAATTTGGATCGGGGTCACGATCGCGGCCATCCACATCGCCATCGAAAACATCTTGCGCGCGCCTGCATTGGCGCGGTCTCGCAGCAGATGCCAGGCGCCCACACCGCCAACCACGAACGCCGTCGTCAGATAGGCCGCGATCACGGTGTGGACGAGGCGATACGGAAAACTGGCGGTGAAGATGATCGGGATCCAGGATCCGGCGGGCACGAACTGGTCCTTCGCATTGATCGCGAATCCCGCCGGCGTCTGCATCCAGCTGTTCACGGCAATGATCCAGGTCGCCGAGATCAGTGTGCCAAGCGCGACCATGCACGTTGCGAAGAAATGAAGGCCTTTCCCGACCTTGCTCATGCCGAACAGCATGACGCCGAGGAAGCCCGCCTCCAGAAAGAAGGCCGTCATCACCTCATAAGCCATGAGCGGCCCGATGATCGGTCCCGCCCGCGTGGAGAATACCGACCAATTCGTACCGAACTGATATGAGAGCACCACCCCCGAGACGACGCCCATGCCGAACACAACGGCGAAGATCTTGAGCCAGTAGCGGAACAAGTTGGCATAGACGCCTTGCCCCGTCCTCAGCCACAACGCCTCGAGCACCATCAGATAGCTCGCAAGCCCGATCGAGAAAGATGGAAATATGAAATGGAACGAGACGGTGAACGCAAACTGGGCACGCGCCAGAATCACCGCATTGAGATTGTCCAGCAATGTCCCCTCCTTGCTTCAGGATATGAGTCCCGGCACTTCGTCACCGGCATCCGGCCGATTAAGCGGCAACAACACGTACCGGAATGGACTTGGCTGCGGGCGTCCCGCTGATCTTGTCGTAGTAGTCGAGAGGCAGCAGCGGATTGAGCTCGGGGTAATATCCCGCAACCGATCCGCGCGGCATCGGATAATCCAGCACCTTCAATCCGCTCACGCGCCGCTGTATGCCATCATCGCTGATCGTCTCGAGCGCAATGCTGGAGCCGTCCTCGAGCCCTCGCGCCGCTCGATCCTCGGCGTTCATGAAGAGAACCATTCGATCATTGTAGACACCGCGGTAGCGGTCGTTGTTGCTGTAGATCGTCGTGTTGAATTGATCGTGCGAGCGAATGGTTGCCAGTCGCAGCATGTCGGGATCCGAAACGGATGCGTTCACTTCCAGCCCCGGCAGAAGCAGAAAGTTCGCCTTGCCATTCGGCGTCGGCCACACCAGTTCGCGCGGCGGCACGTCGAGGTGAAAACCTCTCGGGCTTTCGATGCGCTCGGAGAAGTCGCTGTAGATCTCCGGATAGACCTCCGCGATCTTGTCGCGGATCAAGCCGTAATCCTCGCTATACCTCTTCCAGTCGACCTTGCTGTTCGGCAACGTCGCCTGCGCGATGCGGCAGACGATTTCCACCTCGGGCAGAAGATGCGGGCTCGCCGGCGACAACACGCCGCGAGACGCCGTGACATTCGACATCGAGTCCTCGATCGTCACGAACTGCTCGCCGGCTGCCGTCTGGATGATTTCCGAGCGCGCGATGACAGGCAGCATCAAGGCGTCACGACCGTGAACCAGATGGCCACGATTCAGCTTGGTCGTGATTGCGACCGTCAGCGCAAGCTTTCGCATCGCTGCGTATGATCGTTCGGTATCGGGTACCGCGCGCACAAAATTGCCACCGAGACCGATGAAAACCTTCGCTGTCCCCGCCTGCATCGCGGCGACCGATTCAATGGTATGATGACCATGTTCGCGCGGAGGTTCGAACCCAAAAACGTCGCGAACACGATCGAGATAGTCCTGGCTCGGCTGTTCGTCGATACCGACAGTGCGATCTCCCTGCACGTTGGAATGACCCCGAATGGGTGAAATTCCGGCGCCCGGCTTGCCGAAATTGCCTTTGAGCAGGAGCAGATTGACCAACTGCTGCACCAGCCGCGATCCCTCCTGATGCTGTGTAATGCCCATCCCGTAGCAAATGATCGTCGCGCGCGAGCGAATATAGATTTCGGCGCAGCGGCGGATTTGCGATTGCTCAAGTCCTGAGACTCGCTCCAATTCCGACCATGTCTGCGCCAGCGCGTCGCCCCGGACCGCATCCAGACCGACGGTATGCTCACGAATGAACTCCCAGTCGATGATCTTTTCGCCACGTTCCTCTCGTTCGAACATGACTTTCATGATGCCCTTCAGGAGGGCAAGATCGCCTCCGATGCGGACATGAACGAACTCGCTGGCAATCTTGGTCGAGCCAAAGGTCGCCATCTGGATGATATCTTGCGGATCAGCGAAGCGCACCAACGCACGTTCGGGCATCGGATTGACGGCGACGATCGGAACCCCGCGCTTGCTCGCTTCGACCAGATTGCTCATCATCCGAGGCGAGTTCGTGCCCGTGTTCTGCCCGATGACGAATATCGCTTCAGCGTGCTCGAAATCATCCAGGACAACGGTGCCCTTTCCGACACCGATGGAGGGTGGCAAGCCCCGGCTCGTCGGCTCATGGCACATGTTCGAGCAGTCGGGAAAATTGTTCGTCCCGAACTCCCGGACGAATATCGAATAGAGAAACGCCGCTTCGTTGGGCGTACGGCCGGACGTGTAGAATTCCGCTTCGTGGGGAGTGTCGAGAGACCGCAGATGCTGACCGATCAGCGCGAACGCGTCGTCCCAGTTGCACGGCACATAGCGATCCGACGATGAGTCATAGCGCATCGGCTCCGTCAAGCGTCCTTGCATCTCGAGCCAATAGTCGGACCGCTCCATGAGTTCGGAGACGGTGTGCCGTTCAAAGAACTCCCGTGTGACTCGAAACTTTGTTGCCTCAAACGCCAGTGCCTTGGCGCCGTTCTCGCAGAAGTCGAGCGTCTTCTTGCATTCCGCGTCGGGAAACGCACAACTTGAGCACTTGAACCCGCCGGGTTGATTCATTGACAAAAGCGCGCGGGATCCCTTCGTCACCACACTCTGCTCGAGAAGAATCTTTGCGGTCGCTGCGGCGGCACCCCAACCGCCAGCGGGATGATGATACGTCTTAAAGCGCGGCTTACCGTCCAACATAAATCAACTCCGCAATTGTCAGATCTTCCGTAGGGTCTTCAGCGGGGTGACCTGAATAAGATCACCCGCAACACGCTGGACCGTGCTACCAGCTGCTTTATCGATCCTGGTCGAGGCTAGCGACGATCACCTTGTCGATCATGCCTTCGTTGTGCCGGATGAAGTCATCACGCGTCATGCCGGATGCGCGCCACGCATCCTTGAGGCCGGCGTCTCTGTGAAGCCACTCGTTGCGCGTTTGATGATCGATCTTGTGACGTCGCGCGTCCTGCGATCCGTGTGACGCCTTGTCGTGATCCTTGGACATTGTATCTCCTTGTGTATCCTGTCCTGGCTGGTGCTCTCGCCGGGGCGCAAATCGCAGCAGTCCAGGAGACTCTTGAGGCCGGGCTTCGCCGACCCAGGCTCTGCGCAGCTTTGCGATCCGCTGTGATCGTCCGGCGCAGACGATGAATGTAAATCGGGAGTCGATGCTGCCTCGCAGCAGCCGTCGATCCGCCGGGATCACTCAATCAGGATCAATCCCAATTTGCTTCCCTGGCCCACTTGTCGACCTCTTTGCGGACCTGGTTCTTGTCAATGCCGTAGAGATCTTGCAGCTTGCCCTCCAGCCGCTCCCTGTCGCCATTGATGATGTCAATGTCGTTGTCGGTCAGCTTGCCCCATGTTGCCTTGAGTGCGCCCTTTGCAGCCTTCCAGTTTCCTTCGATGCGATCCCAGTTCATTTCTATCTCCTTCTTTTGCCTAACCGTGAAACGTGCATCGAGGAGAGGTTAGCAACAGGCGTGCCAGCCTGAGTGCATCGTCATATCAATGAGTTAGGCGGCGCGGGCCATCGGCGATGGACAATTTGTCACGACAGATTTGGCCAAGTTGTCCGCCGCGGCAGATTGCGGCATGCGCTTCCGGCCGCGGCTTGATCTCCATGATGCAACGCCTGGGGCGGCGGCCTCGACACCATTGCCGCATCGACTCGCCGTCGACGTCGGAATGCATTCGACGGCACGGACGTTTGGTTGGCACAAGGGACGGCGTGACGAACGCGATGGCGAATGACTTCACCAACGCCTTCGTTTACTTTCCCGAACGTTGAGGCACCGTGTTCATGCGCAAGGACGCTTCGTAGATTATTCATGCTACTGGGGAGATCAGATGAAGCGCGATCCGAGAGGCCGACGACCGATTCATCACTCGCCCATCTTCTGGGTTGGCATCGCCTTGTGCCTGGCAGCCATAGCCATCTATGTTTGGTCCAACGATCTTTCCTGGCGACCCGCTGCAACCCCGCACTGAGCCGTTGACACGGCCAGGGTCCGCTCCCTCTCGGCAGCCTACGGGAGTTACATCAGCACATTCTGGCGAGGCTTTATCGGAGCCGGCAAATCACGCTCTCCGAGCAGAGCAAGCATCTCGCGTTCGATCGCTCGCCGCATTGCGTCAAGCGGAAGGGCATTTGGCTCCAACCCAAACGGAGACTCAAGCTGATGGCCGAGCGCATCGAGGCCGAAAAACGTGTAGGCGACGAGCAGAACGGGCAGCAGCGTCCACCAATCGAGCGATCCGGCAAGCGCGAACGGCAACGTCACACAGAAGATCAGCGCGGTCCTATGCAGCAGCAACGAATAAGCGAATGGCACCGGAGTTGACGCGATGCGCTCGCACCCGCCTTGCACGTCGGAGAGAGCGGTGAGCTGACCTTCCAGGACCGCATAGTGAATTGGTTCGATCCGGTTGCGTTTCATCAGCATCAAGCAGTGCAGCCCGATCTGGCTAAGCATGGCATTGGTCGGGTTGGGGCTACCTGAACCGGCGCCGATCTCGTTCCATGGCTTGATCGCCGCCACCTCGTCCTCACCCCGCAGGCGCGCCGTTAGTCCGGAGCAAAAGCCGCACAAGCCGCGGAGCAGGACACGCCGGTCGTCGTCTTCGAGGGTGGAAGTCTGACGTGCGAACGAGCGGCAGGCGATAATCAGCTTGCCCCAGAGTTCGCGTCCCTCCCACCAGCGGGCGTAACACGTGCTGTTTCGGAAGCTCATGAAGACCGACAGCGCGATGCCGATCAACGTAAACGGAACTGCACTGATGCGTGCGAAAATCCCCGGATGCTCCATGGCAGCAAAGATCGCCAACACACTGATCAGTGCAATCGCCACCAGATGCGGCGCAATCCGCGGCAAGATCGAGCCGTTGACGGCAAACGCGACGTCCCAAAAGCCGGGCTTGGAGCGTACGATCATTGCAATCTCCCCGGTATCCGGGGTTGATTGCCGTACCCGTCTTGCAATGCCGCGCCGGTCTCAACTTCGCTGCCGCACGCAAGCCACAGCAGATATTTTGCCGATCGGGAAGTTGGATTGGCTCTGAAAGCGCCCGAGAGCACTCCGAACGACGACCAGCTGGAACTGGTCACCGTGGACATAGACGCTTCGGAGCCGTGAGAATTTTCCTGTGACGGAGCAGAGAATGCGGCCGCTGTGTCGGGTTGCAACATCATTTATAAGACTAAGTTTGGCTCAAAAATCCACGTCGAACCGATCGAGCGAGACCACGCGGGTGACGCTGGACTGACGATTTTCAAACTTGTCGCTGGCGGCACGTTCGATACACGATCGGCGCATGAGGAAGAGTTCTTCGGCGCTCGGAATGGGATGAAATCGCACGCGCATCACGTTGAGCGCTCTGCGCGCGATCATGCACGTGACCTCGGCACTATCATGGTACATCACGAAATAGATTCCATGACGGTGAACCTCATATTGACCATCGGGATCTCGAGCGAGCGCCATCTAACGGTCCTCAAACGATGGTCGCTCCGGATCAACCCGGACCGAGCGGCCATACGATCATTGACTCTGTTGCTCCCAGAGCAAGGAGCAGGCCAAATCCCAAGACGACGCAAATTCAATGAATTAGAGCGCGATCACCGCCCTTAACGCAGACATTTTGTCCCCAGCGACGGACAAGTTGGGATCGGAGGCTTGTCCAAGACACCTAACCATCGGTGAATCGTCGATGCCCAGGGAGGAAGGGCGGCGCAACAGCCGAGGCCGGGAGCGACTTCATAACATCGCTTCATAGATCCCGAACCATGAGCGTTGCATCGACGCCCCTCCAGTTGGTGCGATCAACGATTGACCATCCGAGCCGCGCATAGAAGCCGGTTGCCTCTGATGTATACAGGTTTAACCGCGAGAATCCGCGCTGGCGCGCTTGATCCTCAATCGCCCGCACCAAGATGGAGCCCACTCCTTCGTTGCGATGTTCGGGGACAACGAACAGACCTGCGAGCCATGGTGCGACATCGTGGTTCGGCTCGAACTCGGACTCAACCAAAAGGCAGGCGCCCATCGGCGCACCATCTGCTTTCGCGACGAGCAGCACGCCAAGGCTCCGATCGGCAGCAAATTGCTGCAATGATCTTAGCTCTTCCTCGAAGGAAGTACGAAGCATTGAAAATGAATTGACGCGCCAACGCGCGCAGATAGCCAATTCGATCGCTCCTGGCTCCGCGGTGAGTATTCGAATATCTGTCATCGCGACACAATCAACTTCGTGACGTGATCGAAAGCGTTCCGGGCAATAGATGTACCATTTCCGGTGTGCAACAATGCCGGCAGCTCCAGAAGGAGCATCGAACGACAGCGGACAATCTGTGTTGTTATGGACAATTTGTCTATCACCTTTGCGTGGAGCACCCCGCTAGCCGCACTCAGTGAGTCAAGGCACGACTGCGCCACATGAGATGTTCCGCCAGATTGGAGCAAGCGGCTGATCTGCCGACGAAGTCCGGACAGATACTGCGCCCAAGCAACACGTTGCTTATGCAACGGACTTGAAGGACGATCCTGGTTCGACGAGGGAGGCGCAATCACCGTGTCCAGCACAACACAGACTTCGGAGTCGCGGCATCGCGCGGTCGACTCCGAGCCCCAGTACATCGATGCGCCCATGACCGCGTCGGCGGCCTTTCTCGTGCTAGCGATCAATCCTGGCGATCAGGCTCTTGAGGCGGTTCGCGCCGCCGTCGGTTCCACCACCGATCTCATCAAGGATATCCGAGGGCGGGCCAACAGTGAGGCGTTCACCGCCAATGTTGGAATCGGTCACCGCGTCTGGCTGACTCTCACCGGCAAACCGGAGCCAAAGGAGCTCACTACGTTCAGGGAGATCAAGGGAGCCAGGCACACCGCGATATCGACGCCGGGAGGCCTTCGGCGACGCAGTGACCGCCGTGGATGATGTCGCTGGCTTCCGGTATTTCGACGGCCGGGACTTGCTGGAGTTCGTGGACGGCACGGCGAACCGCGATGGTCTCGATCTTCCGGCCGCGACTCTTGTTGGCGACGAAGACCCGGACTATGCCGGCGGCAGCTATGTGGTTGTCCAGAAGTACCTCCACAATCTAGCTACCTGGCGGGCTCAAACTACCTGAAGCGGTCGCGATCCGCGTCGAAACAGATACTGGGGAAGGCGTCGCCAAATGATCAGTATCTTGAGGGTTTCGGTTGAGTCTCGCTCACAGGATCAGAGGCCGGAAAAGTCTCTTCGAGACCTTCCTCGAGCTTGGTTTGCTTCATGTCTGCCTCGATTGCCTTCTTGGGATCGACCGCGAGCTTGTCGACGGGAGCAGGATCGAATTTTTTCTTCATGGGCGTTTCTCAATGGTGGACTGGTCCGCGCGGAACAATGAACCTCATGAACGAGCGGTAGCCAAGATCGTTCAAGGCAATTCAGCGAGAGCGCGCTCCGCCTTCAGGCGGATGCACCAAACGGGATGGGCGGCGCTGGTTGCCGAGGAGCCCGTATTTTTATTCTGCCAGCTAATACCTAGCGTCGCCCTGTTGGTATTTCCGTTGGTATCGGCAGCAATTCACGACAAAAACTAATAACAATAACTTACGCCATTGGCTCGATTCTTGATTTTTCGCGGTTCATTGGAAACACACGTAGAAATTCGCGGCGGCCGTCCGTTTTGTTGGTATTTTTGTTGGTATCGGGGGAGCAAACGTTCACGACGAATTTCGCTATGCCCGAACAAGGGAATTGAGCGGATGGCCCGCATGAACGGTAGCGCGAGCGCCAATCCCAACACGTCGACTGCCGCGCCGCCCGACCGAAATTCGGCAAGGGTGCGTGGAGCCCCGCCAAGACTTCCGACGTGACCGGCGGCGGCCTCTATCTCCTCGTCACGCCGGACGTGAGCAGGGCCGGCAACGCTGCCGCCAAGCTCTGGCGGATGGACATCTCGTACCGGGAGCGGATCCAACTCACAGTGAGTTTGCAAGGCGTAGCGCGTGTCAGTAGGAGATAGACGCGGGGACGCGCACGTACGCTGCGGCTAATAAAATCATCTGCGCGCTTGACGGCCGTCCTGCGAAGGCAAAGGCTACACGTTCGAATCGTGTCGGGTCCGCGTTGTCTTGCAGTGCGATGTGCGTGTCCGAACCGATATTCCGGTTCTGGCTCATTCGAGCGAGTAAGCAATCTGAAAAAGATCATCGTTGCAGGCAGGTTGGCGACTGACGATCTCGGGCAGAATCTCGCCAAACAAGATGCGTAGCTCCTTGAGCTCTGGACGTGCACCTTGTGCCTCTCGGCCTGACGTCGGGGATAGCGTGCGCTCGATGATAGCGCGTGAGTCCAGGTGGCGGAGCTTCGTAGGTGACGGCCCTCAAGAGGCGTACCCTCGTGAACTCTAGTTTGCCCGCTCGTCTCGCGTGAGGACAAAAGCAAGCGTTCTAATCGCTGGCGCGGCCAGAACCACGATCGGCAACATTGTCGCCCAGGCAATCAGCCAAGATGACAGCCAATTGTGCAAGAAGTTGCCAAGCACGAGAGATGGAAAACTAGCGATTCCGGCCGCGACGAGGCAGGTCAATCCGGACTGAATGACCGCAAAAACGAAATGGCTGTAGCGACGCGGAATGCCGAGCATTGGAGGACCTTTGGCAAGACGGAAGCAAAGGTCATGCCGACCTCGAGCCGACGCTAGGCAGGCAGGGTTATATTTCGCGAGGAAGCCTCGTCTTATCGACCAGACACCGGGATCCGGAGGCTTGCAGTCAAAATACACCCTAATGCCAACGCCACACCCACGCCTGCGACACAGGCGACCCATCCGAAATGATCGAACAATTGACCAAGCACGGCGCTGCCGACCAGGCCGCCGAGGAAATAGCAGGCAAGGTAGGTGCCGCTGGCAACCCCGCGGTTTGTTTGCGCCGCTTGCCCGACGAAGCCGGTGGCGCAGGCTTGCGCAAAGAAGGTGCCGACCCCGACCAGCACCATCCCTGCGAGCACGTCCGCAAGGTGCGATGAGAGCATCAGTGGCAAGCCTAGCGCAGCAATTGCGAGACCGCCCCAAAGTGATAGGCGCATGCCGAAGAGTGCCACCGCCTTGCCCGCCAGCAGCGTCGTAACTACGGAGGGGAGAAATACGAAATAGACAAGACCCACCCCCATCATACCGAGCGACAGCGGGGCACGAACCAGGATGAAGTTGACGTAGGTAAAGGTGCCGATGAAGGCGAACAGGATGCAGAAGCCAAGGCCGAAGGCCGCGCGCAGGGCCGGATCGCGCCAATGCCCTATCATTGCCGAAAATGGCGATTGTGCTGGGCCAATGGAGTGCATGGGCTGGACCCGCTTGATCGTGAAGTAGACCAGCAGCGCGCCTGCGAGATTGAGCAGGGCAAAGAAATAGAAATTCGTCGCCAGGCCCAGATTGTCGGACACAGACGCCGAGATGAGACGTCCGATAAGATTGCTTGCGACGTTCCCGGTGATATAGGCCGCGAAGGCGCCGCCGGCATCCATCGCGCTGCACTGTTCGCCCAGATAGGCAAGGGTGAGCGTAAAGGCTGAAGCCATGCAGAGGCCCTGCATGATGCGAAGAATCGTGAAGACGGTAAGGTTCGGCGCGACGGCAAGCAAGCTCGTCGGAATCGCGAGCAGAAGCAGGCTTGCCAGAATGCCCGTCCTGCGATCGATGTGCGGGCTGAAGGATCCGACCACCAGTCCTGCGACTGCCATGCCGATCGTGCTGGCGTTGACGGCGAAACCCATCGCACCAGGCGTTACGCCGTAGTGCCGTGTCAGAGTTGGTAGAATTGCCTGAGTTGCGAACAGGTCGACGACGGTCAGGAATGCGGTGAGGCCTATCACCAGAGATCGCAACGCCACGTCCGGCAAATGACCGTGCTCTTGCATTGGTCTTGCTGTGACTTCCATCGGCATATCAGTCATCGCCGCAGCTCCTGTGATCGAAGGGTGGATGTGACACCCAGGCGTGCGGGGCCGGCACGTGGCTCCCGGGTCGTCACATCCGGTAACGAGGCGTGGGGCTGGAGCACTCGTTACATGTTGTGGTCAGTCGGATCCTTGCGAACGTCGCCGACATAGAGAATGACGGTCTCTTTGCCGAGGTTCTTCCACCAATGCGAGGTGTCGTAGATCTCCGGTCGCAAGTCACCTGCCTTGTGCACGATCGGATCGATGCAGTTGCTGGCGTATTCGACGACCTCGCCCTGCTGGACAAAGATCAGCGCCGGCCGATCGTCATGGCTGTGCCAGGGCACAATGCCACCGGGCTCGATGGTCAGCTTGCGGAAACGCAGTTCGCGGCCCTCGATATGCGCGGGTTGCTTGCCGAGATCGATGGAGCCAAGCGTCACGTCGGTAACACCGACCGGCTTGTAGTCCACCATCGAGCGGGCGTTGGCCTTCATCTTGTCGGCGGGACATTCGCCGGCGAAAGCCGCAGATGCTGCCGCGAGGGAAATGGTAATGGCGCTCGCGACGCCGAGAGCTTGCCAGATCTTGCGCGAGGTTGCGATGTCATTGAACATGTCGTTATCTCCTTGCTTGATGTCGCGGCCCCGAAAGGCTGGCCGGCATGTCAAGAGCATCACGCAAAGCTTTTGCTTCGGGAAATGCCGGTTCGCTGTTGAGTCGATAGCGGCGGGCTATGCGCCTCAAGCGTGGCCGAGGATATGCTCCATTTCAGAAGCGAACGCCGGATAGGCGTAGACGTGTTCCCTCAGCGCGCTAGCGCCGATGCCGAATTTCATTGCAAGGCCGAAGATATTTGCAAGCTCATGACTGGCATGGCCGACGAAGTGAGCGCCAAGAATACGGTCGCGGCCACGATCGACGATGATCTTCGATCAGGCGACTGTTTCGGCGTAGGTCCGCACCGAAAACCCGTCGTGCATCACTTGCTAACGATAGCAGAGGTGATCGATTTGACGACCATCGTGGCCATGTTGAACTGAGCGTCGCGATCCCGGATGTTGTGGCGCCGCGCGATCCAGGCGAAGTCCGTCCACACCGCCCAGACGTCGCCATTGCCGTCCTGCGTCAGCAGCAGGCGGACGGGCCAGTCCAGTCCCGCATTGGGATTGGACGTGATGAACTGCGTGCCGAGCGGCGGATTGCCGAACACGAGCAGGATCGACGGCCGCAGCTTGATGCCAGCATCCGCCGCAAGCTTCGATTGGTCGATCTCATCGAAGAACTTGATCCCCTTGGCAGCAATATCAGCCTTGATACGGACGACCGCCTCGGACATCGGAACGGCGCTCTTGACCCGGACGATGCCATTATCGCGGCCGATCCGGGCATCGATCGGCGCCGCTGACGCCAAAAGGAGCATCAGGAAGAGAAAGGTAGCGAATTTGCCAATTCGCAGTACGTTATGGTGGGACATAGAAAGCTCCTGTCGGGTGACGGCTGTCCGCGACAGAATCGCCGCTCGGGCGTCCAACATGAAATGCGGGCCTGCTCTGATATCGATAGCCCACTGCTATCGTACTTTGTGCAATGCTCCTGGCAGAGACAAGGCGCCTCTTTTGGGCGGTCCGTGCAGGAAATTACCATCTGAAGGTCAAACATGCGGGAGCAAGGGATGACATCGCTTTCCCCAGCGGACGCCGAGCGGCTCAAGCTCGCATTTCAGCGCTGCCGGGAGATGGAAGGCACTCTCAACGAGCAGCTCCAGGCCTATGCGGCAGCCGGCCGGGAAATCTTTCCGGCCTATGGCGAAGCCGTCGATCGCCTCGTTATCAGGGTCAACGAAAATGGCGGCGGGGAAAACGCGCCGCGTCCGGGCGAGCCCATGCCACCCTTCATACTACCCGACGAACGCGGCCGACTAGTTAGTCTGCTGTCTCTGCTCGAGCGGGGTCCGGTGGCCGTGATGTTTTTCCGCGGCCATTGGTGCCCCTATTGCCGGCTCAACGTCAGGGCCGTGATCAAGGCCTATGACCGTATCAAGGCCCTGGGCGCGGACGTTGTGGCCATCATGCCCGAAACACAGGAATATGCAGCAGAATTCAAGTCCGAAGCCGAAGCACCGTTTCCAGTGCTGACCGATCTCGACAATGGCTATGCGCTCTCGCTTAACCTGGCGATCTGGCTTGGCGCAGAGATAGAGCGGCTCCTCTCGTATCTCGACATGCCGACCTTTCACGGCAACGACGGTTGGGTGCTGCCAATTCCTGCGGCCTTTGTGATCGGAAGCGATGGCATCGTCAAAACGCGTTTTGTTGATCCCGACTTCCGGCGCCGCATCGCGATCGAGGATCTACTCGCAGCTCTGAAGGATGCGCGATAGCTTCAGCCAGGCGACCCGCGTGCATTGGCACTCTCACGCCGCCCGGCCCTTCTCCAGAAACTGCCGCCAATCCGTGCCGCGCAGCATGCGCATGACGGCAGACGCGACCGCGGTTCGCTCGCGGCCGGCGACGCCGTAGAGATTGACCGTGCGTCGGGCATCGAGCCCTTCGACTGACGTACGTTTGAGCGTCTGCGGCATCCGTGAAGTGTCAGGGACCACGGCGATGCCGATACCGGCCTCAAGCAGCTCAACGAGATCGCGCTCGCTCGAGATTTCGTGGCAATGATCGACGTCTACGCCGCGCTCCCGCAAGGCGGCGTTCAAACGCGAGCCATGCTCGCAGTACCCGCGCGACAAAAGCTGTTCGGAACGCAGATCATCGAGGTCGATGCTGTCCTGTCCGGCAAGCCGATGGTCAGCATTGACGACGAGCTGAAAGTCCTCGGTAAACAGCGGCCAGGTGTCGAGCCGCTCCCAATTCGGGTCGAGCTCAGCCGCAATTCCGAGTTCGGCCTCGCCTTTCTTCAGCATGTCCCCGACTTCGCGGCCGTTGCCACGGAGAAAGCGGAATTCCAACCGATTGAACTGGCGCTTGATCTGATCGAGGAAGGGGATCAGCAGGGACAGATCGATCGAGTGGGTGAGCGCAATCCTCAGCGCACCAATTTCGCCACTCTTGAATGACGAGGCGAGCGAACGCGCGCCGACGGCGGCCTCATAGCATTGCTTCAGCAAGGGGTGCATGCGCTGACCGAGCTCGGTCAATCCGGCTGGACGCTCGCGGCGAAACAGGTCGCCGCCAAGCTCAGCCTCGAGCTGCTTGATCGCTCGCGTCAGCGACGGCTGGGTGACATTGCACTCATCAGCGGCACGCGTGAAATTGAGCGTCCGCGCGACCGCGAGGAAATACCGAACCTGATGCATTTCCATCGTCGAACTCCCCTGATCCGGCCAGCAGTCTAGCCGATTGAGGGCCACGTCGGCCATAGCACGCACCTATGGTTTTGGAAGCTAAAGGGTATTTCCGCAGATCCGTTTTGCGGTGCAGATTTTGGCGATCGTGGGATACCGCCGACGACGCAAACGGGATTGAGAAGATGAATCTCCAAATCAAATCGCATGCCGACATGGACGCAAGAATGCTCGATGGCAGGGCAGCCCTGGTGACGGGCTCAACCAGCGGGATCGGGCTTGGCATCGCCCGCGCGCTTGCTGCGGCGGGCGCAAACGTGATGCTGAATGGCTTCGGAGCCGCAGCCGAGATCGCGAGAACAAAGGGCTCGATAGAAGCCGATCATGGCGTCAAGGCAGGTTATTCAGCGGCCGATATGACTTCGCCTGATGCGATCGCCGAGATGATGGCGGTGACACTGGCTGACCTTGGTCGGCTCGACATTCTCATCAACAATGCCGGCATTCAGCACGTCGCACCGCTCGACCAGTTTCCGGTCGACAAATGGGATCAGATCCTTGCGATCAACCTGTCGTCCGCGTTCCACACCACGCGGCTGGCACTGCCGGCGATGCGCAAACAAAGATTCGGTCGCATCATCAATGTGGCTTCTGCACACGGGCTGGTCGCCTCGCCTTTCAAGGCGGCCTATGTCACCGCCAAACACGGCATCGTCGGCCTGACAAAGGTAGCGGCGCTCGAGACCGCCGAGGACGGGATTACGTGCAACGCCATCTGCCCCGGCTATGTCTATACCCCGCTGGTCGAAGCTCAGATCGATGGACAGGCCACGGCGCATGGGATCTCCCGGGATCAGGTGATCCGCGACGTGCTGCTGGCTCAGCAACCGAATAAACGCTTTGCCACCGTCGAGGAAATCGGCGCCCTGACCGTATTTCTCGCCAGTGACGCGGCCGCCTCAATCACCGGAACTGCATTGCCGGTCGATGGCGGTTGGACAGCACATTGAGACGACGCTCGTAACAGAGCCGGGTGCGCTTGCGAATATCAGACCAGGCCGGAATGGGAGCCGAACATGCAGGACAGAACTTCGTCGCGAAATATCAAATCGCTGGCCAAGGATCTCCCCGGCCAGGTCGTTCTGGTGTTGCAAGGCGGCGGCGCCTTGGGCTCGTACCAGGCCGGTGTCTATCAAGCCTTGCACGACGCAGGTATCGAGCCCGACTGGATCATCGGCACATCGATCGGCGCCATCAATGCCAGCCTCATCGCCGGCAATCCGGTCGAGAACCGGCTGTCACGCCTTAGGGAGTTCTGGAAGCGGATGGAGCAAAATCCCGTCTGGAATATCCGCACCGCGTTTCCCGGCTTCAATGAGCGGCTATCCTACTGGGCGACTATCACCCACGGAATTCCCGGTTTTTTCCGTCCAAATGCCCTGGCGCATGCGGGTGACGGCTATCCTCTGGGTGCCGAACGGGCCGGCTATTACTCGACCGCGCCGCTCGAGCAGACCTTGGGCGAACTCGTCGATGTCAACCTGCTCAATAGCTGTTCGCCCCGCCTGACGGTCGGGGCCGCCCATGTGCGGACCAGCCAGATGCGCTATTTCGATAGCCGCGATGGCGAGCTCACCATCAGGCATATTATGGCTTCCGGTGCCTTGCCGCCGGCGTTTCCCGCCGTCCGCATCGACGGCGAGCTCTATTGGGACGGTGGTATTCTGTCCAACACGCCAACTGAAGTCGTATTCGATGACAATCCCCGCAAGAACTCGCTGATCTTCGCCGTCCATCTGTGGAATCCGGCGGGTCTCGAGCCGACGACGATGGCGGAGGTGCTGAATCGGCACAAGGATGTCCAATATTCCAGCCGCATCATGAGCCACATCGCACGCCAGCAGCAGGCGCATCGGTTGCGCCACATCATCAACCAACTGGCAAAACGGCTGCCCGACAGCGAACGCAACACGCCCGAGGTGCGCGAATTGGTCGGTTACGGCTGTCAGACACGCATGCACGTCGTGCGTCTGCTTGCGCCGCAGCTGGATCGTGAAACCCACACCAAGGACATCGATTTCAGCCCGCGCGGCATCATGCAGCGGTGGGACGCTGGTTACTCGCACACGAGAGCAGCCCTTGAACAAGCGCCGTGGGTCGGCGAGTTTGATCAGCTGTCCGGCGTGATCCTGCATGAGCAGATGGAGCTGATGCCGGTGGCGGCAGAGTAAGAGGCCAGAGACAGGATTTGCGGGATTGGCGCGTTCATTCATCCGCCCCTCAAATATCCTCCGCAGACAGGTTTTTGACTGCCAGAGGGACGTCACCAGCCATGACGCCCTCATCGCCACGTGCACGAGTGCGCCGATACCCGAGCTGGTGCATCTCCATTCGTTCTGTCTGCTGGATGTCGGAGGGCAACTATTTCGATTGGAGCGCGACGATGGGCGACCACCCGTCGTCAACACCCGACTTCTCGAGGAGCCTGCACCGATCAAGCATCAGCTCAGAAGGGCGGTCATGAGGACGCTGGCGCAAGACAACCTCGAAGCAGCAGATTGCGCCCTGGAAATCGCGCATGCGATATTTCTGCAACCCCTCTTCGTAGTCGGCAATCCAAGCTGAGCCAGCGTCCCTATCTGTCTGCTGCGCCGAATCGATCAATTCGTATACCGCGAGGCCCTCGGTCTTGCCGTAGACGGCTATGCGATCGATCTCGCGTGTGATCATACCGCGCTCAACGAGGCGCTTGGTCTCGGCGCCAATCAGAATTTGCGTCTCATAGTGCTTGTTGGCGCCCTCCAGACGGCTTGCCACGTTCACAGCGTCGCCAATCACGGTGTAGTTCAACCGCAATTCCGAGCCGACATTGCCAACCAGCATGCGGCCAGAATTGATGCCGATCCGGATCTGCAGGGGATGGCCCTGGTCGTCCCTGACGCCGGCGGCCTCGATGGCCTCTCGGCAGGCGAGCGCTGCGCGACAACAGAGCATGGCATGTTCGGCCTGCGCGGTTGGCGCGCCCCAGAACGCCATCACGGCGTCGCCGATGAATTTGTCGATGGTTCCGCGGTGGGCGACGATGACTTCAGAGGCGACGTCGAGATACCGCGATAGCAGCGGCACAACGCGATCGCCCATGCGCTCGGAAAGTCCGGTGAATCCGGCCACGTCGATGAACATCACCGTCAGCTCCTGGATCGAGCCGCCGGGCTTTGCCTCAACGCCCTGGCGCAGGAGCGACCGGACCAGATCGGCCGGGATGAATTTGCGGAACGCGGACAAGCCCTGCGCCATCTCGGCGATCGCGCCCGAAAGGCTCGAAATCTCGGCGAGCCGCGACGGGTGGCGGCGCACCTGGTCCAGCGCAAAACTTTCCACGTGCCGGATTTCTCCAACCACGCGAGCAAGCGGTGCTGCGATCACCGAGCGCACCAGCATCGCAGAGAATAGGGCCGCGAGCAGCGCACCGACGGCAAGACCGATGATGAGCCGCCGCAATGTGGTTTCGACCGGGCCAAGAAACTCAGCCTCAGGGATCACGGTCGCCAGGGACCAGCCGGTAAATGGCAAGGGCGTCAGCGCGACCTCGTAGGCTGCGCCATCGAGGGTAAGCCGCCGCCGCCAAGCCTCCTTGCGACCGTCGTCGCCGGCCAGTGTCAGCGCCATACGCGCCAGCGGCAGCAGATCGATCCGGCTGTGCGCGGGATGCAGCTCGTCGGCGTCCTTGTCGGGAGCCGCGATCAATTCGTCACTCGCACCGAGGATGAAAGCCGTTCCGGTGCGGCCCACCTCGAGTTGGGCGAGGAAACGGGAGAGCCTTGTGTACTCGATGATGATGGCAAGGACGCCCTGACGCTCCTGATAGACATCGATCGGCCCCGCAAAGGCGATCGATGGGCGCGGGCCGATCGGATGGTCGACGACCCCGAACCACTGCGGGCCCTTGGCCTCCATGCCGCTCTTGAACCAGTCCTGCTTGGTGACGCTAAAGTCCGTGGGTTCGAAACGGCGGGTTTCAAATTCGATGTCGCCGGGGATGACCTGATATTCGTCGATGCGGCGTTGGCCGACGTGATCCGTCTTCGATATCTCCATCATCTCCAGACGGCCGTCGCCGAGCTTATGGGCGGCGAAGAAAGAGCCGTCGGGCCAGCCGAAGGCGACCCAGGAGATCGTTGCCTGCGACTGCAATTGTGACAGGAACACGAACTCGCGCTTGTCGGCCTCGCGGGTGTCGAGCACGTTCTGCAGGAACAGCGTGCGCACGGCAGTGTGGGCGGCACGCGCTTCACCGATGATCGCGGACACCTCCTTGCGAACGGCAGCGACGATCTGCTCGTTGATCGTCGAGGCGAGCTGACGGCTGATCGATTCGGCCGTGCGCCACCAGAGCAGGCTCGAGGCTGCGGCGGTGAGCAGGATCGCAGTAAGGACCAGCGCAGAGACGGCAAGACGAATGCTGATCGTCAGCGTCCTCGCCGAAGACGGTGACCGCAGTCGTTCGAGGGCGCTCGGGCGTTCAACGGCGTTCATGTTGACCTTCGCCGGCGGTCGGAGGGCTTGATGGCGGTACGCTTGCGTCCGGCAGATTGTTACGTCTCGGAATCATGACAGGCGCAGCGTCGCCATCGCCAATGCTCAACCGGCCCGGTTTCCATAGCGACAAGGCATTGGAGGCTCCGGCCGATGCCAGCGTATTTGACCAGCACGCGGACGGCACAACAGCCATTTGCGTGACAAACTTGCAGCGACATCACGGATTCGTGAGCTGCCAAACCGTAATGGCGGCAGCGAACGGAACGAACGAGTCAATGCGCCCCCGACGCCTCAGGAGGCGACGCAAAATAACGATGTGGAGAGACCTATGAAGAATGTCATCAGCTCGCTTGTGCTTGCCGGCGCCGTTTCGACCGCGCTTGCGACCCTTGCCACCGCCGCTCCCCTCACCAAGGCAGAGGCGGATGCAGCGACCGCGGCGCACAAGGAGAAGTGCTTCGGCGTCGCGCTGAAGGGCCAGAACGATTGTGCCGCCGGCCCCGGCACGACCTGCCAGGGTACCTCGACGGTCGACTTCCAGGGCAATGCGTGGAAGTTCGTGCAGGGTGGCACCTGCACCAGCATCCAGCTTCCGAACGGCAAGACCGGTTCGCTCAAGCCGGTCTAAGCGCGCCGGACGGCAGGCGTTCACGATCGTAGGGAAAGCGGAGAGACAACATGAATGTGGCGATCTCGTCCCCGTTGCCCGCGGCCGAGCCTCCCCGCTTTCCCGCGCTTGCCATACATGGTCTGGCCGGTACCAGCTTCAAGCCCCAGCACCTCGCTGCGATCCTTGGCGCAGGCCGGCAGCGTGGCTTCTTCGAAGTTCATGCCGAGAACTACATGGGCGCGGGCGGACCGACGCATCGCGCGCTGGAAGCCGTGCGTCGCGACCATCCGGTATCACTGCATGGCGTGTGCATGTCGATCGGTGGCGAACGGCCGCTCGACAAGGCGCATCTGAAGCGCTTCCGCGATCTCGTCGAGCGCTACGAGCCCGCGCTGGTGTCGGAGCATCTCGCCTGGTCGACGCACGACACCACCTACTTCAACGACCTGTTGCCGCTGCCCTATACCGAGGCGACGCTCGGTCGGGTCTGCCATCATATCGATCAGGTGCAGGATGCCATCTGGCGGCCGCTGCTGCTGGAAAATCCGTCGACCTATCTCGCATTCACCGAATCGACAATGAGCGAGACCGAGTTCATCCGCCGCATCGCGGAGCGCACCGGATGCGGACTGCTGCTCGACATCAACAATGTGTTTGTCTCGGCTACCAATCACGGCTTCTCTGCGCTCGATTATCTCTCCGACTTTCCGTTGTCGCGCGTCGGCGAAATCCATCTCGCCGGTCATGCCGAGCAGTTCGACGATGAAGGCGACCTGCTCCTGATCGATAGCCATGACGGACCGGTCACGGACGCGGTGTGGAAGCTGTTCGAGATCGTCGTCTCGCGCTGTGGTCCCGTCCCGACGCTGGTCGAATGGGACAGCAAAATTCCGGATTGGCCAGTGCTGAAGGCCGAGGCGGCCGCGGCGCAGGCAATCCTCGACCGCCGCCAGCGGGAGATGCGTCATGCTGCCGCTTGAGGAGGAGTTGTCGTCCTACGCGGCGCACTTCGCGGCCGCGCTGATCGACCCCGGGCGCGAGACGCCCTCGCTCGTCACCGGGCCGAACGGAAAGGCCGCGGTCCGGCGTTACAATGTCTATCGCAACAACGTCACGGTCAGCCTGATCGATGCGCTTGCCGCGGTCTACCCTGCGGTCGAGCGCATCACGGGCGTCGAGTTCTTCCGTGCCATGGCGCGGTTTCATGTCCGAGCCTCGCCGCCAACATCGCCACTCCTGTTCGACTATGGCCGCGACTTTCCGGCGTTCATCGAAACCTACGAATATGCTCGTGCCATGCCCTGGCTGGCGGATGTCGCGCGGATCGAGCGGGCCTGGCTCAATGCCTATCATGCCGCCGATGCCGCGCCACTGTCACGGGATGCGCTCACCCTGGTTCCGCCGGAGCGGCTGGCCGATGTGGTCTTCACCGCACATCCCGCCGCCGGAATCGTCCGCTCGCCTTTCGCGGCAGTGACGATCTTCGCCGCCAATCGCGGCGGAGAGATGCCAGGTCCGATCGATGCGGGAACGCCGGAGGATGCGCTGATCACCCGGCCGGAGATGGACGTCGTCGTGCGCCATATGCCCGAGGGCGGCGCGGTATTTCTGACAAACCTGATGTCGGGACGGCCGCTTGGCGTCGCCGCTGCGTCGGCACTTCAGTCCTCGCCCAGCTTCGACATCGCGGCGAACATTGCCGGCATGATCGAGGCGGGCACTTTCACATCAATGAATTTCGGAGAACCATGATGGTCATCGATCAGCACTATGGCGCAGGTGAGCGCTTCCGGCTGAGCCACCTCGTGGACAAGGCCGAGCACCTGATCCAGACGATGGCCCTGCCGTCGCTGGTTCAATTCGTGATGCGCGTGGCGCTGGCGGTGCCGTTCTGGAAATCCGGCATCCTGAAATGGACCGGCTTCCTCACGCTCAGCGACACCGCGGTGACGCTGTTCACCGACGAGTTCGTGCTGCACCTGCCGGGCGGGCCCTATCACTATCCGGCGCCCGCGGTGATGGCGTTCCTGTCCGGATGCGGCGAGATCACCTTTCCGGTGCTGCTGGTGCTCGGCCTTGGCACCCGCTTTGCCGCACTCGGGCTGTTGTTCATGACCATCATCGTTGAACTCACCGTGCCCGACGGCTGGCCGATCCACCTTACCTGGGCGGCGATGGCGCTCGGGATCATGGCTTGGGGACCGGGACGCATCTCGGCGGATCATTTGATCCGCGGGTTCGTTCGGCCGGAGAGCTGAGCACATCACGCTTCTGCCCTGAGGCAAGTGGACGATGCGAGGCTTGATGCGTGACGCGTCGGCGGCATATGCGTCCAAATGACGTCTGACCCGTCCGGAGATTTGGCTTGTTGGGCTTGTGCTCGGGCCCGAGGCTATCAAGCCTTAAAAGCGGCACTCTGTCGACGAGCCCAATTGCCTGTTCGAGCATGACGGTCTGTGCAAGGTTCACGGATGCGCGATAGCTGCGCCCCTCTGCTGCGCGGCGGTCTGTCGCTAGCGCCGCCGACCGGACCCCGGAATCGTCCAGCACGAGGTAAGTGGCGCTTTCGGCGTTGTGGGCGCTGTGGATGGCGTACGCGTGACAAGATCCGCCCCTGGACCTCGCGACATTAGGTCGGGGCGATTGTGGAGACCGATGCAGCATGGGGCGTGCCAGTTGCCGGGAAGCCCGATATTTTTCTCAGCTTGTTGGTAGTTCTGTTGGTATCTGCAGCGCTCAGCGGCGAAAATTGTTTCAAATTCAACTGCTTATGGCATTAAGCGATTGTCGGCCAGGGGCACCATTCAGCGCAGCCGTAGCCGACAAGCCATCCGCACGAAGGCTCGTCCCGGCGTAGCCCGAAGGGCGATGCCGAATCCCGCCCCTGGGCGCCATTCGCATGCGATCCAGGCCGTAAACATTCGAAAGATCTCCCTCCGGCTAGAGGGGGGCCGGTTTCCTGCCGCGCCCGAGCGCGAATTGACCGACCGGGCTCTCCACGTGGAATTCAAGCCCCGTCATTTTTGCAAACAGATCGATGTTGCAGGTGCCGATTGCGCAGCCACCAAGGCCCATGTCGGTCGCCGTCAGATAGAACGTCTGGATCAGGTTGCCGACGTCCTTCAGGATCAGCGAATATGCGATTGAGCTGTATTTCCAGGAGATCCGCCCAAAGCGCGCGGCGATCGTGATCAAGACCTGCGGTGGACCGGATGCGTCCATGGCAAACTCGGCCGCCGCAGAAAGCGCTTGGAGTTGTTGGGCGGAGGTGTCGATCGCGACAAGCGCGTGGCTGCCCGCGTCATAGTGGTAAAGTCCGCGTGCAAGCCCCCCGCAGTTCAAGACCGCCAAGTATAGTTCCAGCTCGTACGCGCCGCCTGCCGACGGATAGGGTCTTGCGCTGTAGGTGACCTCGGGATCGCCGTCAAAATCTGCGCCGATCTTCCATTCCGACAGCACGCGGGCTGTCGTGTCGAGAAACTGCGCGAGCTCGGCGAGCGTGACCGGATGCTGGTCGTCGAAATCTCGTATTGAATGGCGTTCGCGCAACAGCTTCGCGAAGTGCGAGACCGACCCCGACGTGGAGAATTTGCCGAGGTCGATCTTCTTGCCGGGCCAAGGCGGACGCACCGCGGGTAGCGGTGGAACGACGCCCGCATGGGTGAACGCGCCGCCAACTGGATTGGTGTGCCGGCCCTCCGTGCTCCTCGTATGAAACACGAGATCGTGGAAGTCCCAGAGAACGAGATTGCCGTCGCCTTCATTCACCCGAAGGCCGTCGCCGTCTTTCGCATTGAGCTTGATCAGCATCTTGCTGTCGATCAGCAATCCGAGCAGATCGAGGTTCGCGGAGGCCGCATGGCGGCGAAGGTTGCTGATCTTCTGAGGCCGCGACAGGGCAGCGAGGGTGGCAGCGATGGCGGGATCGAAAATCCGAAACAGCGCGCCGGCGCGCGGCGATTCCAACACCATCTCGCTGTCGCGCCGGCGCAGATAGGCGAAGCGCGACAGCACAATGGTATCACCGTTCCCCAGCTTTGCGCGTTGTGGCCAGTATTCGGCGACCTGCGGCTCGATGACCACGAGGTCTTGCTCGTCACGCGGAGAGTATAAGCGGTATTCGAGAAATCCATGCCCTGCCAGTCGCCGCACGAGGGCATGAACCTGCCTCGCGAGGACGCCTTTGCCCGCAAAGGAGGCGAGCGGCAGGCCGCCGGTGAGACGTCCCGCACGGTCGACCGCTGCCGCACTGAATTGTCCCAGATTGATCGAGTAGCCGCCCAAGCCTGCAGCGATGCTTCCGTCCGCCTGCATGTGAAGGGAGCAACGACCGTTCAATCGGGCGACGATGACGGGTGCGATCTTCCTGAGCTTCGTTTTCCGGAAGTTGCGCAACGAGCCAGCCTTCAGGTGTGTGGAAGGAATGGCGTGAGCTCGCTTTCCAGTCGCGGACGATTCAGCAACCCGAGCTTCATCGGAACATCGTAAAGTCGGCCGGGCGCGAAGCGGCGATAGAAATGTCGCAACCCCGGAACGAGCACTCTGACGACGGGCACCTGGACATCGGGCCGCGTCTGGTCGAGCACGAGGAAATCAAATCCCGCGCCGGTGGCAATCTCGATGCAGGCATTGACCTGGTCGCGCGCGTTGTCGTGAACCTTGAGGCTCGGCGCCGATGGCACGATCGGATTGTCGCTGGGAATCAGGAACGGATAATCGTCCAGTCGCAGCGGCGTGACACCGTCCAGCGTCGGCTTCTCGCCACTTCCGCCGCCCATCATGCCAATCGACATGAACTGGGTCAGCTCGGTGAGGGAACGCAGCAGGGCTATGCGGCGATCGAAATGCGAGCCGGAACCGAATTCGATATTTTCGTGCCCGTTCTGCGTCCAATGGATGATCGCCACGTAAGAGGGAATGCCGAGATCGCTGGTGATGTCGAGCACCCAAAGCCTGCGCCCTGCATCGGCAAGCTGGGCTTGCAGATCCCGCACATAGGGATCTTCGAATTGCGCGAGGTCGACTTCTGCACGTTGCAGCCGGTTGTACCACCAGATCGCGTAGGCGTCGCGTTCGACCAGTTCGAGGAAGCCTTGAACGATGGCTTCCTCCCGGGTGTTGCCGGCCGCGCATCCGTTGGAATCCGTGTGGAAGCCACCATAGAAGAAGTACAAGAGGCCCGTTGGAAGATGTTTGAAACGCTTGTCGCGTAACGACCAGACCGGCGACCACTCCGTCTTGGTCGAGGGATCGAGCGGCTCAGGCACCAGATGTGAATCGTCCGGCTGCGAGGTATGTCTGCCTTGAAACTGCGCGTCGCTGAAAAGCTGTACTTCGTTGGGAAGAAGAGCGTCGCCGGGAGCGAAATCGACAAAGCGGCGCTTCGTCCTGATCTCGTCCCCCTGGAAAATACCCGAATAGCGCTCGATCGCCTCCATCAACGCGCTTGCCTCGCCCTGCTCGGCTGTGGAGCCCTTGCCGAAGCTGCCGCCGCTTAATCCGGATCTGAGTTGGTCGACGTTCCAGGCCGGCGCCGAGAAATTGTGGTAGGCGAAGAAATTCGTGTTCATCGGCAGATCGGCCTCGATCCGCTCGAGCCGCGAGACGACGCCGGTCAGCGGACTGACGTGCTTGCGGAACCGTGCAACGGTGGCTCGCGACGTCACGGCGCGGTAACCGCCGCTGGTCATGACGAGCTTTCCGCCCTCCGCGATCTCGATCGGCGCTGCCGCTCGGCGCGGACTCTGCAGCTTCCTGCTGCCACAGGTAGGACACTGCGGGCGTCGCGCGACGTAATGCTTGGCAATGACGGCACCGGTCAGGTCGAAGCTTGCGATGTGATCGCGCAGATCGGTACGAAATCCCGAGGCAATCGCTTTTGCGATTTCAACAGCAGCGAAGTGGATGCCGATCTGTCCGACGGCGTCGCCGACCAGGGGCGATACCGCGACCACCTGCGCCGCTCTGCGATCGAGAAATCCCTTGATCTCCCGATTGCGTATCATGCGATCGAACAGGCAAGTCCAGCAGGCGCTCTCGCCCGGCTTGAACACGGGTCCCACCAGCGGAAACACGCCGGACGGCTGCGCCAGCAGCCAGGGCGTCCCATCGCCAAAGCGCTTTCCGTTCAATTCGACGAGCCGCCGGTCAAGATAGTCGTTCGCCAGTGTGATCGTGAGCTTGGGCGACCGCTTGGTGATCCGAACACCGAGCTTGCTCAAGGCCGCGGCAAGTTCGTTGGCGCCTTTGACATCGATCGCTTCGACCCGCACGGGGCAATCGCGGAGATTCTGTTCTGCGACCTCGGGGGGGAGGCCGAGACTCGCCCAATATCCATCGACGACGCCTGCGAACGCGTGCGGCGCTCCGCTTACGACATATCGGCGCTCTAGCAGCCGCCTGATCGCTTCCTCGATCTTGTCGGCGGGAAAACTCTTTGAGAGCTGGCGAACGATCTCTGGTGCAGCCTTACCATTTTTGCCGATCGCCGCGGCCACCGCACAATAGAGATCACCGTGCAGGAAGAATTTGCGGTTCTCGGAATAGAGGCAGACCACATCGGGAGGAATCACATAGGCGGTGAAGTTCGGCGCGAATCGCAAAATGCCCTTGCGGCTCTGCTTCGCGGTGCGGCTCTTGCCATTGACTGTCATCGGGGCGGCACGCTGATCCTGTTGCTGTCATTTCCGATCGCCGGCGCGCGGCCGACAATTGGCATCGCGCGGCTTGTGCGCCGCGTTCGGCCACCGGCATTCTGCGAGCAATTTGGATCACACTCGCCCACCATCGGCAAGCTGATCAGCCAGGCGCGGCGAATGCATAACGAAGCAAAAGTTTGGCCGGGTCGTTCGGGCGCCCGGCCAATAAAATCGCGACGTGTCGACGCCCAGCGCTAGCACCAGCGGCAGCGGCCCCAGGATGCACAGCAGCCTGCGCATGAGACCAATGGCACGCCTACGCCGATCCAACCAACGCCGCAGCCGCCACATCCACCGCAACCGACACCGCAGCGGCAGCCTCTGCAGGCCCTGCATCCTCCGCAACCCCTGCAGCCTCCGCAAGCTCTGGCGCCTCCGCAGCCACGGCAACCACCGCATCCCCGCGCGAGCAGCACGCGGCCTCCGACGCTTTCATCGTCGATGAGATTGAGGTGGAAGGTGGCGAGACTGACGTCGGCGAGTTCTTCCTCACTGAGCGTCGTCATATGGCCCGGCGCGAAGTTCGGCTTGTGTTGAACGTCGCCGGAGGGCACGGCGGAGGCATATGCGCTGCCCGCGAGCGAAAAAGTCAGACCCGCTAATCCCAGCGCCGGTACCGCGGCGTTGGTCGTTCGCTTCTTTCTCGAAGCTTGCTTCGCTCGCTGCATGGCCGCATCCTCCCAGTTTGGAAGAAAGGACTTCCGAAGCACGATCTTACGCCGAGCGAACGAGGCAGACAAGAATTACGGTATACACAAAATGTAATAGAGCTCGTTCTGATTGCATTCATCTTCATGAACGATATCGCGCAATTTGGTCGATTAAATCGAGAATCCGCGCCCGTGGAGCGGATTGCAACGGGTGCAATTTGATGCAGTGCGCAATCGTCGGCCCGCTTGAACGGGGAAATTAGCTTGGTCGATCAACTCGGACGCTTCGCCTGGTATGAGTTGCTGACGACGAACATGTCGGCAGCAGCCGCATTTTATGGCAAGGTCATCGGCTGGGCGGTGGAAGATGCGTCAACGCCGGAGTTCGCCTACACGCTGCTTACTGCAGGCGACGCCCCGGCAGTTGGACTCATGCATCTCCCGGAAGAAGGGCTGCGATTGGGAGCGAGGCCGAGATGGGTCGGCTATATCGCCGTCGATGACGTGGATGCGAAAGCCGTGCAGATCCGCCGTCGCGGGGGCGCGATTCTGGTAACGCCGACCACCAGCAATATTGGCCGAATTTCGGTGGTCGCCGATCCGCAAGGAGCGACGTTCGCACTGGTTTCCGGGCTGACATATGGCCAACGGCAGTCCAGCGGATTGGACGAGCCTGGACGCGTAGGCTGGCACGAGTTGCTGGCTGAAGACCGGAACAAGATCTTCCCGTTTTACGGCGAGATTCTTGGCTGGCAGAAGGCTCACGCTGGGACCGGGCCGGCCGACCTGTATGAATTGTTTTCGGCGGCCGGCCAGACGATCGGCGGAATGCTCACCAAACTTCCGAGCGTATCGCAACCCTGCTGGCTCTATTACTTCAATGTCGACGACATCGGCGCGGCTGCCAAGCGCGTTGATGCTGGCGGGGGCCGGGTCCTCCAAGGTCCAATCGAGTTGCCCGATGGTTGCTGGATCTTGCGATGTGCCGATCCCCAAGGCGCTCTATTTGCGCTGCAGGGAGCCTGGGATCAGAAAGGCACCGGGCGACCTTCCGCCTCGGAAGTCAATTGGTCCGCCAAGTGGGGCGACGTCGCGTCACATGGCAAATTGGTCCTTCACAAGACGAAGCGCTAGGTCGGGAACGCTTCGACCTTGTCGACAGCGGAATTATATCGGTATTTCAATTAGGTAGAGGTTCGCAATTGCATTCTGAATGGTGCACCACGCTTCGCCCTTGCGGGCTTCGCGTGGCGCGGCCACGCGAAGGCTGCAAGGGCGAAGCGTGTCCGGCGAAGCTTGAGCAACGCGAAGACGTACTGTTTGCAATCACCACACCTCACTGATTCAAGTTCGGTAGCCGATCCCAGGCTAGCCGGCTCGGCAGCGCGTCGTTGTCCAACAGCACATCCGCGATAATCAAATTAACCACCATCGCGCGGACCACGCCTGAGGTCTTCGGCAGTGTCGCGGCCGCCGGACGAGACGTACCGGCCATATTTTGGCCATAGCCCGTTTCTTAAACGCCTGCGCGGGCCATGCCCCGCCTTCGTTTTGCGTCGCCTGACCGATGCGGTCGCTTCGCGAGCCAATCGCAGATCATCGCTGCGCTTCCCCCACAACATGGATGGTCTGCCAACAGCAAGAAGGACTTTGTAATGCGTAAACTTCTAGCCGCTGTGGCGGTTCTTTTGGCGTTCGCTTCAACTGCCGAAGCCCGCGGCCGTCACCATCATCACCGGCACTATGCACATTCCGGTCGCCCGGCCGCGTGGTGCGGCTGGTTCATGCGGACCCAGGTCGGCAGCGATCCCGGTCCGCAATTCAATCTGGCCCGATCCTGGGCGCGCTACGGCAGCAATGCCGGCGGCCCCTCGGTCGGCACCATCGTGGTTTGGCGTCACCACGTCGGCAAGATCGTGGGTCAGGAGAACGGCCAGTGGATCGTGCAGAGCGGCAACGACGGGCATGCCGTGCGCACGCGGCCGCGCTCGCTGGCGGGCGCCATCGCATTTCGAAATGCCTACGCTTCGTTCTAAAGCGCGATGAGATTGGGTCGAATCGTCATCGCGCTTTAGCCTCTTGTTTGAGCATGATCTCCGCGCAAATGCTGCGCGTTTGTCGCGAGGGAAAACCGCTGCGCACTTTTCCGGATCATGCTTGGGGAACCTCGACGCTTCAGCTGACATGCGAGCTTGCGACATCCGGCGGTATACGAACCGTTCATGATCGCGGCTTACGCTGAAGCGGGGTTTCGCCCTGAAGCCCTCAGACGGGCGCCGTCATCTGTGTTGACCAGATGGCGGCGCCTTTTTTCAGGAGCGAATTGGCTTGCCCCAGAAATCGAAAAAAGTCGCGACGCCCTCCCAGACGGCTTCTTACTGGTCGGCCGCTTACGTGAGTTTCCGCAACGGCGTGACGGTTTTCGCCGTGACCGGTGGCGTGCTCGGGTTTCTGCTGGTCGCCAAGCACTATCTGTGAACTTCAGCGCTTTCCGAGGCTCTTCAGATACGCGCAGAACATGTCAGCCATGGCGTCGGCATAGGCTTTGATCTCCGCGGGCGCTCGCGGGCTCTCCGAAAAATCCTTGCCCACCGTGCTTAGCGTCGTCGTGATCAGATCGCCGGCCATCGCGCGCACCGCGTCGGACGCTTGCGGCAATGCCTCGCGCATGAAGGCTTCGACGATGCGCTCGCCCGATGCCCGCGCTTCGCGCGCCTCGGGCGCATCGCGATAGAGCGGCGCGGCGTCGCTGAGCGCGACGCGCACCGCGGCCTCCTCGCATTCGGAGCGGATGAAGGCGTGCACCAACGAACGCAGCCGATCCAATGGCGGCCGCTTGGCATCCTCGAGGATGTCACGCAGCAGGCGCGTGGTCTGCCGCCACTCGTCACTCTGCAACCGGAACAGGATCGAGGCCTTGTTCGGGAAATACTGGTACAGCGAGCCGACGCTGACGCCGGCCTTCTCGGCCACCCGCGCCGTGGTGAAGCGCTGCGCGCCCTGCTTCGTCAAAACCTGAACAGCCGCATCGAGAATCGCCGCGACGAGCTCGGTCGAGCGGGCCTGTTGCGGCTGTTTTCGCGAGGAAATTGAGGAGCTTCGCCGTTCGGTCATGGACGCCCTGGGGAATGCGATTAGCGAATGCGAATAATTATTCGTATTTCTGGCGAGGCGCAAGGACGCGCCGTTTTCACACCGGAGACCGACATGACCACCCTCATTTCACCCACGCTTGCGGGCCTGCTCGAGCGCCTGTTTGCGCAAGCCTCCGCTGCGGTCGAGGAAACCCGGCTCGCGGTGGCCGACCTTTCCGACACCGAACAGGCGCGCCTGATGCGGAGCAAGACCGACTACCGCGCGCTGTACGGCCGGCTGAACAATGTGCCGCTCGCGGTCTCGCGCGAGACCGGCGCGCTGCTCTACATGCTGGCGCGCGGCAGCCGTGCCCGGAACATCGTCGAGTTCGGCACGTCATTCGGCATCTCGACGCTGCACCTTGCTGCCGCGCTGCGCGACAATGGCGGCGGGCGCCTGATCACCAGCGAGTTCGAATCGTCCAAGGTGGTGCGTGCGCGGGACAATCTCGTCGCCGGCGGGCTCGATGACCTCGTCGAGATCCGCGAGGGCGACGCACTCCAGACGCTGCGCACGGGCATGCCCGATACGATCGACCTCGTGCTGCTCGACGGCGCCAAGGCGCTCTATCCCGATATCCTCGATCTCGTGGAGAGCCGTCTGAAGCCCGGCGCCTTCGTCGTCGCCGACAACGCCGACGACAGCCCCGACTATCTGGCGCGCGTGCGCTCGCCGGCGAACGGCTACATGTCTGTACCGTTCGGCGACGACGTCGAGCTGTCGATGCGGCTCGGCTGAGGCGGATGACGAGAAAAGCGCGCGGTCAGGCCGCCTTGATCCTGTCGATGATGGCAGACAGCCGCGCGCGCTTTGCTGGGTCGGTGACGTATTGGAGACTGGCTTCGAGGTCGCGAAGGACACTGCTGACTTTCCATTTCGCTTGCCCCTCGGCAACCACCTGCATTGCCAGTTCCTCGGCCTTGTCGGGATCGCCAAGGTCGAAGGCCGCGGCAAGCTGCGTCGGGCGCAGCCATTCGTCGGCAAGTTGCAATCGTCTTGCCCGTTCGCAGGCGGCAATCGCGACCCGCACAGTGGCCTGCGCAAGATCCTCGTCGCCCGGGTTCCCCCGGGCGCGATAGAGACGGGGCAGGTTGCTGGAGCAATAATAGGCGTTGAGATCGAGCTCCATACCCTGCTGATAACAGTCGATCGCCTTCTCGAGCTCCTCCTTGCGGCGAGGAGAGTCGGCTGGTGCGCCTCTGGCGAGGCGTTTGTGGCGGCCACCCATCAAGCCGAGCCGTTCCGGCGTCAGCCCCGCGAAATCAATCAATGTCTGTATCTCGGCAATGGCCTGGATGTCGTCGCCGGCCTGGGCCGCGGCAAATGCACGATTTTCCTGCACTTCAGGCTCGTTGGCGAAGCGGTCGGGAAGCTTGCCGATGAAATCCAGCACGATGTTCCAGTCGGCGGCATCATTGACGCAGTCGCGCAGCATCAGCAACAAAGCGAGCGCCTTTGCATAAGTGGCGGGCGGACTTCCCTCGGTCGCGATCAGCGCTTGGGCCCGCGCCATGCGCTGATCCGCGGGCGCCGCGCGCACCGCGCGTATCTTGGTCTGAAACGCGGCTTGCTCGGCGAGCTGACTCCGCATCGTCATCGCCTTGCGCGGGTCGACATTGTCCGGATAGCCCGGGATCGACTGGTGCATCGGCGAAATCCCGTCAGCAAGCGCCTTGATGGGATCCTTGATCGCGGCCTGCATGGCTGCCGCGGTCGCCTCGGTGATCTCGCCCTCGGGCAGCGGATAGCGGACGGTTCGCATCTGCACGACATCGAACAATTGTTTGGACCAGTCGGCCGCCAGCAACACGCACCCGGTCTTTTGCGATGCGTGGCGGATACCGACCTCGTAATAGACATTGCCGTTCGGAATCGTCATGTCGGCGAGCACGAGATCGGCGAAGTAGATCCGCTCCAGCATTTCACTGACGATCAATGCGCTGGTGTCCTGGTCGGCACGCACCGGCTGATAACCGAGCGCCTTGATGGCGGGTACGTAGGCGCGATCCCACAATGCGTTGAAATCGATCTCGGCTGGACCAAACTTGGGATCGGCCTGGGTCGGCTTGCGGCCATAGGGCATGATCATGAAACACGACGGCATATCGCAATTCCTTCAGTCCCATAATTTCTTCGTATCCAGCCAGTAAATCCACGTTGTCTTGCGCCCGGCCTCATCCATCAGGTGCTTGGCGCCGCCGGGACCATCGCCGCCTTCGCCATTCCACAGGCAGACGAAGGCGAGCTTCCTGTCGCCAAATCGGGCGGCCCGCTCCAGCATCCATTGATTGTCGCGCTCATAGGCGTTTTCACCGGCCGGCAGCGGCCCCAGTTCGTCGGGCATGACATGGAACGTGGCTCGCGATTTCGCCGCGAGATAGCGCGCGCGCCAGTTGCCGCCAGCGAAATCGACCGAGCCGGCAAGGAACGTCGGTTCGTCGAATGGAATATAGATTTCAAGCTGCATGCCCTTCGCGAGGGCAGCTTCCGCAAACAACAGATCGCCGCCGCAGGCGCCGCCGCAAATGGCGAGATCACCCTTGGTGACACCGATCTTCGCAAGCACGTCGGCGATCGCAGCGGCCGCAACAGGCTCCTTGTCCGGCGGAAAGCGTGGCGTTTTTCGATCTGGCGCATCGATCATGTGACCGCTGAAGAGAACCACTGTGTTTGGCGATCCGGCGCTTTGCTCTGTGGTCATCGTGACACCCAGCTCGTGATGGGATCATTGTGTCTCGATGACGAACTTATCTGAAGGCGAATTCCTTGTCGAAACCGGGATCCGGGTGGCGGGACGCCGCGCGTGCGGCATCACGTGAGATCGAAGGCCGGCGGGAAGTGTTCCGGCTTGACCTGCCTGACGGCTGCGAGGCGTCCGATCTCGGCAAGCTCGTGCATGTTGTTCGGGTCATCCATCGCGGCGATCTTCGCCAGCGCGTCCGGCGTCCGGTCGATCGCGACCGTCTTCTTCAACCAGGTGGTTTCCAGCAGCACGTTGTAGCGCGCATAGGTCGCGAGTTGCGGTCCGACCCGACTGTCCGCCACCATATCTTCCACCGCGCGATCGATCGACCAGGGCGTCAGGCAGTTGGTCAGCCATTGCAGCATGCCGTGATTATGCCGTCCGCAATCGTCCATGAGCGATTGCAGCGAGCGCAGGCCCTGCTCGGCCGCCGGCATGTGAACGATTTCTTCCGTCGAGAAGGTCGACTTGAACACGCCGGTGCCGGCCGAGATCAGCAGGAGATTGTCCCTGCCGGTTGGCCAGCGAAAGCCATGGCCATGGAGCGACGCCAGCATCAGGAGCTGCAGCGCAGGATCGTTGAACGGGCTGACGCCGCCATCGACGAAGGCGCCGCTGACCGTGTTGCCGGAGCGCGACGAGATCGTGATCTCCTGGGGACTGAAATAGGTCGGCGCCGCGGTGCTGGCGCGCACCACTTGCGTCAGCCGCAGCCCGCCGTCCTGCTTGGCAAAGGGCGCGTCCGGGTGGTTGTGCAGCGGCCAGGGACTACCGGTATCGAGCCGCTTGGTCATGATCATCAGGCCGGTACGGATGCGATCGCCGCCGAGCGAGGTGTCGGCGCCGAGCTGCGCGTCGAGAGCGTGCTGCAGGGCATCCGACTTGAATTTCGGCGCCAGCAGCCCGCGCCGCCAGAACGAGCCCTGGAAGACGTCGGTGCCGATGCCGCGATAGAGCTGCTTCAACGCGTCGGCCGTCATTCCGCAGGCCAATCCGGCAGCGATGATCGATCCGGTCGAGGTGCCGCCGATCAGATCGAAATAATCGCAAAGCAGCAAATCGCTGTTGCCGAACCGCTTGCGCAACATTGCCTCGATGGCGCTGACATATTCGAGCGTCAGGATGCCGCGGATGCCGCCGCCGTCGAGCGCCAGTATCCGCTTCGGCCCGAATGCGCGATCGAGATGCTGCTGCTTGGTTTTCGGCATAACTGCCCCCGACTATGACTTTTGCTGATCTCGGTACGGCCGACCGATCACGGCCGAAGGCTCAATTGGTCGCGCGCCCGCGCGAACCGCGCCAAGGCATAAAATGAAGCGATGCGTTCGACACATCAGCTGAGTTTCGAAAAATTTTAGCCAGTCCATTCCGGAGCCCGACAAGCGTCGCGCGCCGGGTCCCTAGGTATCTTGCACATGGCACACCCTAAGGTATAGTGAGATAAATCACTGGCAGGCGGTTTTTCTTTTTCGCGCCCGGCGATCGCAGATTTCAGAGACGAGCTATCATTGAGCTCGCGGCAGGATGTGCAGCCGCGGCATTCGGCCGATGAGACACGGCCAGCCGTCGCATAAGATTCATGCAGATCGGGTTTTGCCATGCCAAATGATTTCTCGGTCTTTATCAGCCATCGCGCCGAAGACAGGTTTCTCGCGCGCCTGCTCAAGGCGCGGCTCGAATATCTCAGCAGCCTGGACGGCCAGCGTCCGGTGGAATGCTTCGTCTGCGAGGAAATTCCCGGCGGCTCGGAATGGCGGCAATGGATGATCGACAACACGGCGAAGGCCGATTGCCTGATCTTCATCCACACCAATGCCGAGCACAATTGGACCTGGTGCGCATCCGAGATTGCCCAGTTCGACGGTTACAAGCGCGCGCTGAAGCTCATCTCCAAGGTGCTGTGGTTCTCGGTCGACTCTTCGCCTTCGTTTCCGATGCTGGCGGAGAACGAGTTCTACGGAATCGGCGAGGACGACGTCCGGCGATTCCTCGAAGACCTGTTCGTGAAGCCGACCTTCGGTCCTGCGCCGCTGCGGCCGCGACTGAACGCCAACTACGCGCCCAAGTTCAACGAGGCGGCGAAGGACATTCACGCGCAGTTCCTGCAGATCACCCGGCCGGAAGAGCTGTTTCGCCTGCGGCTTCGCATCGTGTTCAGCGACGAATTGTCGTTCCGGCAAAAGGCCGAAACGCTCAGGCCATTGCCCCCAGCCGATCGCGCGCGCGGCTTCCTGAAGGATGCCGTGCTGGAGGCGGATGCCGGCACCACCACGCTGTTGTCCGGCCCCGATACGGCGGAGCTCGACTGGGAGGATCTGCTCCGCGCGCAAAACCGCTACGACAGCGGGGCCTGGCTCGACGAGCTGACGAGCTATGTCGCGAACTCGTTCGCCGACGTGGATATCGCCAGCCGGCGCAGCCGCGAGCAGGTCCTCAGTCCGATCTTCCGCGATCTGAAGCTGTATCAGCCGGTCATCGCCCGGCTCGAATATCTCGACAGCACGCCGTTCTCGATCGTCATCATCTTCGTGCCGATGCCGCCATTCAGCGAGGATCCCCGCCTGATGGTCGCGCAGAACATGCCGAAGGACATCGTCTTCCTGTCGATCCTGCTGCGGCTGGCGCGGCGCTTCCGCTGGTCGTTCCTCGAGCCGCTATACAACGCCGTCGAGGGCCTGGACGATGACTTCAGCGCCAAGCGATGGGACGATCTGCTGGAGCGCTACCACGAATGCCTGGAAAACCTCGATTCCATCCTGCGACAGGGCAATATGCGCGAGCTCGAAACCGTCGGCGACATCAAGTCGGCGATCAACATCTCCGACGATGCGCTGCTCAAGGAGATGTTCAAGGATTGGGGGACGTTTCAGACCCGGCTGGCGCAGGCCATCGAGAAGAAGTCGCCAAGCGACGTCAGGCAGACGCTCGAGCCCTGGCTGAAGCGCAACAAGGACTTCATGAAACAGCTGCTCGTCGAAACCCAGGGCAAGGTGGAGAAGCTGCGGCCGCTGGAGGCCCGCTAGAGCGTTTTCGAGCGAAGTGGATACCGGTTCGCGTGAAGAAAACGCGTCAAAACAAGAATCTAGAGCCCCGTTCCGATTCCATCGGAACGGGAAAAGCTCTAGAGCACACGGAGCGCAGAACCGGCTCGGCCGGACCCTGCGCTCAGATCATCGCAGCGACGCGTTCCAGGCCGATCAGGCGCGCCAGCGAACGGACCTCGTTCTTCTGATCCTCGCGGAGCTGGAACAGCAGCGGCATCGCCGCCGACTTCAGCTGCTGGACCTCCTCGGAGTCCGGATCGATCGGTATGTTGCCCACGGCGGGATCGCCCTGGCGCTTGGCGTGGATCTTGCGGGCGACGGCGCGCAATGCGGTCTCGACCGCCGGCCAGTAATATTCCTGCGACGACGACAGCTTCAGCCGATCCTTGATGCCGGCGATCTGGGCGTCGCTCAGCAGCGCATAGGTTTTCTGCGGCGCCGGCTTGACCGCAGCCTTGGGCTTCGGCGGCGCGGGGGCGACCGGCGCGGGTGCGGGCTCGGCGATCTTCGGCTGCGCCGCATCGATGGGGTCGGTGATCTTCGGCAGGCCGATATCGGCGGGCTCGACGGAGGCATAGGCCTGCCGCACCGTATCGGTCGCGCCCGGAATCGCGGCTTGCGCCCGCAACAGGAGCGGAGACGGGTTGGCGGAAGGCTCAATCGGCTGGGGCGCCTCAAACGAGGCCGCGGCAAGCGTCGTGACCGCGAGCTTGTCCTGCTTGCTGGCACGGTTGGCGACCGGGCCAATGTCGGCCTGCGCCGCCGGCAGGCTGTCACGGCCCAAAATGGCTGTTATCGCGACGCCGGCGAGGAGGAAGCATGTCAGCGCGGCGAGGGTGATGGCTCTGGTCAAAAACTACTCCATTGCCGGCCGGTGTCACTGCAAACTGCGCGTGAAATGCGGCGGTACCGTGCCGTGACGACGCCAAATAGGTGAAATTGTCCCGAAACGGCCGGAAAATCAGGCCGCGGCATCAAGCTCATAGGCCTCCTGGATATCGGCGACGATCTCGTGCGCCGTCCAGAGCGCGCCGGGCTGGACCGTGTGCAGGCTGACCGTCCAGTTGGTGCGGCGTGTGCGCGGCGTGCTGACAATGTCGAATTCGACCTGACGGCACAGCGGATGCCGCTGCAGGGCGTAAAACACCCGGGTCCGGAGCTCGTCGAGCGTTGCCGGGGTCTTGGAGAGCGCCTCAAGGGCCATGTCGCATTCCCACAAACTGCCGGGCGGCCAGCCGTGGCGGCCCGTGACACTATTGTTGGGACTGGCATGGTTAATGCCGCGTTAAGCGGGCGAGCGGGATTTGAGCGGCTGCTGTTTCGCGGCGGATCAGGCGAGCCGCACCCGTCCGCTCGCCGCCTCATACTCCGCGATCGTCTGCGCCACGAGCTCGTCGACGCCAAGCACCCCGGTGACCCCGGAGGTGGAATGACCGCCGCTCCAGATATCGCGCCAGCGCTTCGGTCGGCTTTCGCGGGCGCCGATGTCGATGTCTTTGCCGATGTCGATCGCGCCGCGTGCCGGCAGGTCGTCGGGATCGAGACCGGCGGCCTCGATCGAGGGCCGCAGCATGTTGGTCTGCAGGCCGGTGAACGCCGTCGTGAGCAGGATGTCGTCGGCGGTGGAGTCGACCAGCATCTGCTTGTACCTGCCGTCCGCCATGCTCTCGCGCGTCGCGATGAACTTGGTGCCCATATAGGCGAGGTCGCAGCCGAGCGCCTCCGCGGCGCGGAGCGCGTGGCCGTCGCCGATGCCGCCGGCAAGCACGATCGGTCCATCGAAGAAGCCGCGTACCGCCCGGACGAACACGAACGGATTGAGCCAGCCGGTCTGCCCGCCGGCACCCGCAGTGAGCAGCACGAGCCCATCGGCGCCGACTGCTGCCGCGCGCTCGGCATGGCGGATCGAGGCGACGTCGGCGAAAACCAGCGCGCCGGCATCGTGCAGAGGACCAAGCACCGGCGCGGGCGAGCCGACCGAAGTGATCACAAGCTCCGGCTGGTGCCGCAGCAGCACGGCGAGATCCTCGGCCAGCCGTGTGTTGGAGCGATGCACGATCAGGTTCGGGCAGATCGGCGCCGCGACTCTGCCGCTGGCATCGGCATGCGCCTGCAGGCGGCGCGCGATGTCGCCGAGCCAGGCATCGAGCTGTTCCGTCTCACGGCAATTCACCGTCGGAAACGAACCGATCACGCCGTTGCGGCAGGCGGCTACCACCAGCTCGACACCGGAGACCAAGAACATTGGTGCTGCAATCAGCGGCAGCCGCAGGCGATCGCGAAAACGCGCGAGAAGATCGGCGGACAAGTTGTTTCTTCCCATCATCATTGTGTTAGCGTTGCCGCCAACATTGGCACGACAAAAGCCAAAGACAAAGGCGGGAGGGACAACGAGATGAGCAATCCGCTCTATGCATTTCCGGCAGTGTGCGAACAGACCTTGCGGGCGCTGGCGCGCTATCCGTCGCGCACCGCCTTCGCATGGCCGGGCGGCTCGCTCAGCTATCAGGGCGCGACCGACCTGATCGGACGAATGCAGGGCGTGTTCATGCGGCTCGGCTTTGCGCCTGGCACCCGCGTCGCGCTGCTCACCGCCAACCGCGCCGACAGCTGGTGCGCAGGCGTCGCCGCGCAATTGTCGCGGCTCGCGATCACCTGGCTGCATCCGCTGGGCTCGCTCGACGACCAGCTGTTCCAGATCGAGGATTCCGAAGCGCAGATGCTGGTCGTCGACGGCATCACGTTTCGCGATCGCGGCGGCGAGCTCGCGACGAAGGCACAGGGCCTCAAGACCGTGTTCACGCTCGGCCCGGCGGATTACGGCGCCGACCTGTTGCAGGTGGCCGAGGATGCCGGCAGCGCGAGCGCGAAGAGCTTCGCCCGCGAGGACGACATCTCGACCTTGAACTACACCGGCGGCACGACAGGCAAATCCAAGGGCGCGCTGCGCTATCACCGCGAATATGGCGGCTTCGCCGCCGCCATCCTCGCCGATTTCGAGATCCCGGAGACGCCACGCTATCTCACGGTGGCGCCGATCAGCCATGTCGCCGGCACCAAGGTGCTGCCGACCCTGATGCGCGGCGGCACCGTGCACATGCTGAAAGGGTTCGATCCGGAGGCCGTGTTCACGACCATCGCGCGCGAGAAGATCAACTTCACGCTGTTCGTGCCGACCATGATCTATGTGATGCTGGATCATCCCGCGCTCGACAAGACCGACCTCTCCTCGCTCGAACTCCTGCTCTACGGCGCGTCCGCGATGTCGCCGAGCCGGCTGGTCGAAGGCATCGAGCGGATCGGCCCGGTGTTCTCCCAGCTCTACGGCCAGACCGAGTGCTATCCGGTCTCGGTGCTGCGCAAGGCGGATCATGATCCGAAAACGCCGGACCTGTTTTTGTCCTGCGGCTTCCCGATCACCGCCTGCCAGGTCAAGATCCTCGATCAGGACGACCAGGAGGTCGCGGCCGGCGAGGCCGGCGAGATCTGCGTGCGCGCCACGCATGTGATGGCCGAATACTGGAAGCGGCCGGACATCACGGCGGAGACGCTGAAGAGCGGCTGGCTGCACACCGGCGACATCGCTCGCAAGGACGAGCGCGGCTACATGTTCATCCTCGACCGCAAGAAGGACATGATCGTCTCCGGCGGCTTCAACATTTTTCCGCGCGAAGTCGAAGATGTCTTGTCGCAACACGCCGACGTCGCGATGGTCGCCGTGGTCGGCGTGCCCGACGACAAATGGGGTGAGGCCGTCACCGCCGTCGTGGTCGCGCGCGAGGGCGCTGTGCCCGACGCCGACGAGCTGATCGGACTGGTGAAGGCGAAGAAGGGCTCGGCGCACGCGCCGAAGCAGATCCAGTTCGTCAAGGAGCTGCCGATGACCGGCGTCGGCAAGGTCGACAAGAAGGTGCTGAAGGCGCGCTTCTGGACCGGCCGCGACCGCATGGTGGGGTAGGATGCTCGCACGACCATTGCTGGTCCCGTCATCCCCGCGCAAAGGCTTCGCCTTTGTCGCTCGAGGTGCGCGCTCTCGCGCGCCTCGAAGGATGCACGGCCCCGATGTTTCTGCGCGCGCTATCTCCGCCTGCGGCACCAGCCGGGCCGGCGCCCTTCGAGGCTCGCTCCGCTCGCACCTCAGGGTGACGGAGAGAGAGTGGAAGGTGCGGCAAGATCGTCAGTGCCGGTCGCGGACGCACGCTGCTGCATCCCCTGCCCGAGCAACCGATCGAGCCGGTCGCGCAGCTGATCCTGGTGGTAGGGCTTGGCCAGCCGCGGCAGGTCGACCTGGGTGCCGTCGGGCAGTTCGGCATAGCCGGTGGCGAGCAGGACCAGGAGCTGCGGCCGCACCTTGCGCGAAGCCGCGGCGAGTTCGATGCCGGTCATGCCGGGCATCACGTGATCGGTCATCATCAGGTCGATCTCCTGGTCGCTCCTGAGGATCTCGAGCGCCTGCGGTCCGGAATTGACGCCGATCACGCGGTGACCGAGGTCCTCCAGCATTTCCATGGTGGACATCGCGATCAACGGATCATCGTCAACCAGCAGGATCACCGCCGAGCGCTTGACCGCCTGCGCCGCAGGCGCCGGGCTCTCGACTTCCGGCACCGCCGTTGCAACCGGCAGCACCAGCGCAGCCGTGGTGCCCTGGCCGACCGCGCTCGACAGCTGCAACTCGCCGCCGAGCTGCACGGCGAGCCCGTGCACCATCGACAGGCCGAGCCCGGTGCCCTTGCCCACCGGCTTCGACGAGAAGAACGGCTCGATCGCGCGCTTCAGCACATCCGGCGACATGCCGGTGCCGCTGTCGACTACCGAGAGCTTCAAATAGTCGCCAGGCTGCAGCGTCGGATCATTCTTCGCCTGCCAGGCCGCGAGGCGGATCTCGATCACGCCGCCATCCGGCATCGCGTCGCGCGCATTGATCGCAAGGTTGAGGACCGCAAGCTCGAGCTGGTTGCTGTCGACGCAGGCCAGCGGCAGCCCCTCGGGAATGTCGAGCCGCAGCATGATGCGCGGTCCGAGCGAGCGCTCGAGCAGATTGCTCATATCGCGCACCAGCGCGCCGAGATCGACCGGCACCGCGCGCAGATCCTGCTGCCGCGCGAATGCCAGCAGCCGCTGCGTCAACGACGCGCCGCGCTCGGCGCCCTGCAATGCGCCGTCGACCAGGCGACGCAGGCGCGGATCCTCCGGCATGCGCTTGCGCAGCAGATCGAGATTGCCCATCACCGCCATCAGCAGATTGTTGAAGTCGTGCGCGACGCCGCCGGTGAGCTGGCCGATCGCCTCCATCTTCTGCGCATGGCGTAGCTGTTCCTGCGCCCGCTCGCGCGCGGCGACCTCCTTCATCAGGTCGGCGGTGCGTTGCTCGACCCGCTGCTCCAGCGTCGCGGTGAGTTCGGCGAGTGCAGTGCGCTCGGCGGCAAGCTGCGCCAGCAACGCCTCGCGTTCGATCTCCGCGGTCTTGCGCGCGGTGATGTCGGAGCAGACGCCGACCAGCGAGCGGAGGACGCCGTCGGGCCGCCGCACCGCACGGGCGCGGACGTCGACCCAGTGCTCGGTGCCGTCGGGCCAGATGTTGCGGTATTCGATCCGATAATCCGAGCCGGTGCGCAACGTTTGTTCGACGATCTCGCTCCGGCGGGCGCGGTCGTCGGGATGCACCGCGTCCAAGAGATCCTGATAGGTGAAGGGATCGCCCGGCCTGCGCCCGAAATAGGTCTTGCAGGTCGGCGACGCCTCGAGCTCGAAATCCGGCAGATGAAGCTCGAGCGCGCCGAGATGACCGGCATTGAGCGCAGTCTGCAGCAGACCTTCGCTCTCGGTCAGATCCTCGAGGATCTGACGGGTCTGGTATTGGCGGCGGCGGCCGCGCACCGTCGCGGCGACCAGGCTTACCAGCGTGGTCGGATGAAACGGCCGCTCGATGAAGGTGACATTGCCGAGCGCCCGGCCGAGCCGCGCGGCTTCGGGATTGCGCTCGGATCCCCCCTTCTCGCTGATCAGCACGATAGGAAAGTCCGACCATGACGGCTGCTCGTTCAGCCAGTGCGTCAGGCCGGCGAGGTCGGCGGCCCTGATCACCTCGTCGGCAATGATGGCGAGGCCCGCCCCGTTTGCGATCTGGCGTTCGAGCTCGGCGAGGTCACCGCAGATGTTGGCGTAATAGCCGGCTTCCTTGATCAGGTGGGCAGTCTTGACGGCGTCCCGCTCGCTCGCGGCGAGGATGACCGCGCGTTCCGAGGACGGACCAGGCTTCATCGCGTCTGTCCCTGCGGCGGCCGGCCGTCGACACCGGCCGGCACATCACACAACCGCCGGACGGCCATGGCCACGATGCCGGCGGCGGGATCAATACGCATCATGGGACCCCCTAACGGGAGCGAAACTCGCACGTGCCGCTAACCGTTCCCGGGACGCGGAGTTATTTTTGCCGCAGGGGCAGTCGCTTGGGACTGCTCCTCGGCCGTGGCCGCAGGATCAACGAGCGCGTCCTAGCGCCGTTCGATGACCAGGCTCTGGACCGCCTGGCCGAAATAGCCGCGCTGATCGGCGAGCCGCGACATCGCAAGCCCGGCGCCGTCGGACCCGATCCAGGACTGGCCATCGAGCAGGATCCAGTCGCCGACCGGCTCGCGCGCGAGACTCACCGAGAGATCGGCGTTGATGAAGGTCCATTGGTCGAAATCGAGCGCCGGCGAGGTGCCGTTGGAGAAATCCGAGGCAACCACTGCCCGCATCGCCTGCGAGACGGCGGCGCCCGCAATCAGCGGGCGGTCGACGCGGAACCAGATCGCGCCGGGTCCTACCACGCCGAAGCGACCGCGCGCGGCCCGCATCGAGATGCATTTCACGAACGGACTGTTCGCAAGGTTGCCCGGCTCGATCATACTTTCGTCGGGGCCCGGCAGATCGACCGCAAGCGCGGCGACGTCAGGCGGCAATTCGGCCACCTGCTGCTTGATCTTCAGCACGCTGGCCGAAACGACCACGACACCGTCGGCGAGCAGCCTGACGCCGCAGAGCTGGATCTTGCGGCCGTCGCGCAGGATCTCGCTCGAGACCGTCAGCGGCGCCACCGGCACCGGGCGCATCAGATCGATGGTGACGCGCGCGATCCGCATCGGCACCGGCGTCGGAAGGGCCTCGGCCGCCCACACCACCAGCGCCGCCGGCGCGGAGCCATGCTGCATCCGCGGGTCCCAAGGACCCGCAGCGTCAGGACTAGTGACGACGCGGTCGCCGTCGACGCGAAAGATCGGCTCCATCAGGCAAGCGCCGGATCGATCGCGTCCTCATACTCTTTCCTGAACCGGGCGATCAGCTCGGCTGCAGGCACCACCTTGGAGATGCTGCCGACGCCCTGGCCCGAGCCCCAGATCTCCTTCCAGGCCTTCGGCTTGGCGCGCTCGCCGGATGCATCGGTGCCGAAGCTCATCTTCGAGGGATCGGAGGTCGGCAGGTTTTCCGGATCCATGCCGGCCGCGACGATCGACGGCTTCAAATAATTGCCGTGCACGCCGGTGAACAGGTTGGAGTAGACGATGTCCTCGGCGGACGAATTGGTGATCATGCTCTTGTAGCCCTCGACCGCGTTCGCCTCCTTGGTCGCGATGAAGGCCGAGCCGATATAGGCGAAGTCGGCACCGATGATGCGGGCCGCGCGGATGGCGCGGCCGTTGGAGATGGTGCCCGACAGCGCGATCGGCCCGTCGAACCACTGCCGCGTCTCCGACACGAACGGGAACGGCGACAGCGTGCCGGCATGACCGCCAGCGCCGGCCGCGACCAGGATCAGGCCGTCGGCGCCCTTCTCGATCGCCTTGTGCGCGAACTTCTGGTTGATCACGTCGTGGAAGACGATGCCGCCCCAGCCATGGACCGCCTGGTTGAGCTCCTCGCGCGCGCCGAGCGAGGAGATGATCATCGGCACCTTGTGCTTCTCGCAAAGCGCCATGTCGTGATCGAGCCGGTTGTTCGATTTGTGCACGATCTGGTTCACCGCGAACGGCGCCGACGGCCGCTCCGGATGCGCCTTGTCATAGGCGGCGAGCTCTTCCTTGATCCGGTACAGCCATTCGTCGAGCAGCTCCGGCGGCCGCGCGTTCAACGCCGGAAACGAGCCGACCACGCCGGCCTTGCACTGCGCGATAACGAGGTCGGGCACGGAGATGATGAACAGCGGCGCCCCGATCACGGGAAGAGACAGGCGGCCCTTGAACAGAGCAGGCATGGACATTGGAAGCGGATCCTCAAGTGTTTGGTCGTTGGTTGGTCTCGAATGCTGATCGTCATACCAACAAGGCAATCTTTCCAGTGTCAAGGATTGCGTTTTGGCGCTGCAAAAAGGATGACAATTCCTCATCCTGAAACCGTGTTTTTGCAGACGCCTGGCATCCCAGACGCAAAGCCTGGCTGCCGCTATTGGCAGACGGCCCGTGTCACGAAATTTTCCGTCCTGCAGTCGTTCGGGCCGCGCTTGTGGCCCGGCAGATAGACCAGAGGCGAGCATTTCTCGGAGGCGTCGGTGTCGATGCCCTTGCCTTCCCGAAACCCCTTGCTCTGGCACAGCCGGTCGGCGCCGATCTTGCAGTCCGGCGCACCGTTCGAGGCCACCACGCAGGCCGCGCGTCCGGTCACCACCGTCGAGGGGCGCGCGATGTTCGACAGGTCGTTGATGGTCTCGCCGGGGCTCTTCAGCGGCGGCAACGCCGATTTCGACTTCTCGAACAGCTTTCCGATTTCGTTGATCAGCCCGGGATTCTCGCGCTCGACCGGCGCCGGCGGCAGCTCGATCTGTTGCTGCTGAGGCGGGACCGGCTGCTGCGCCGGCGACTGCACGCCAAGCGCCGGTGGCGCTGTCTGAGCCCAGCTGCTGTCGAGGGTCATCAGTGTCATCGACAGCGCAAGACCCGAAAGCACAAGACCCGCCAGCGCAATGCGCGCCTTTGCGCGCGTCAGCCTGACGAGCGTGAGCCCGGCAGGATCGAGCAGGTCCGCGATTCCATCAGCCATCGCGGCAAGCGTAACCCGAAGCCGCGCGCAGGCAAAGCCGCAAGCGGTCCGTCGCTAGATCAGCTTGAATGCGACAACAAAGCCCAGCACCAGCACGATCGCGCCGATCGCGACCCACAGGCCGAGCCGCTTCTCGAGCTCGGCGCGGATGAAATCGCCATAGCGGTTGAGCAGCACCGCGACGAAGAAGAAGCGGCCGCCGCGCGCGACGATCGAGCACAGGATGAACAGCCAGATGTTGTAGCCGGCAAAGCCCGAGGTGATCGTCACGAGCTTGTAGGGGATCGGCGTCAGTCCCTTCAGCAGGATGATCACGGCGCCCCATTCGGCGTAGGAGGCGCGGAACGCGTCGACCTTGTCGGAGAGGCCGTAGAGATGGATCAGCCACTGCCCGAGCGAGTCGTAGAGCAGCGCGCCGATCGCATAGCCGAGCACGCCGCCGGCAACCGACGCTGCCGTGCAGACCGCGGCGAACCACCACGCCCGCTTCGGCCGCGCCAGCGACATCGGCAGCAGCATGATGTCGGGAGGAATCGGAAAGAAGGAGCTCTCGGCGAAGGCGACCGCCGCGAGAATCCACAGTGCATAGGGCTTGTCGGCCGCCTCGACGCACCAGTCGTAAGTCCGTTTCAACATGGGCGCGATGAACCATCATGGAGCGGATTTGTCCATGCCGGGATTGAGCTGAATTTGGTTGATTTACGGCTACCGTTTGCGCAGCCGGTTCTCCAGCGCAACAATTCGGCGCCGAACCACCGGGACCGGCGCCGGTTTGGGCAACTTGACCGGCGACTTCGGCAGCTTCTCGGCGATCCCGAGCAGCCGTTCGCGCCGCTCCATCTCGCGCCAGACATCCTCCGGCTTCACGCCGGCCGACGCCCAGAGAACGGCGAGGTTGTAGAACAGGTCGGCGCTTTCGCGAATGACGGCATCCGACTTGCCGCTGACGGCGTCGATCACGACTTCGATCGCTTCCTCGGCGAGCTTCTTGGCCATCTTGGCCGGGCCGCGCTGGAACAGCCGTGCCGTGCGCGACGTAGCCGGATCAAGATCCTTGGCCGCGATCACCGCCTGGTAAAGCCGCTCGATCGAATCACTCATGCTTCGAGCCTAGTCGAAACGCGTCGCCAGCGTGTTAACGGCGACGACGAAAAAATCCACCGGCCGGCGGCCGGTGGATCGGATGCTTTGTGACAGTTCCGAGAACCGCCGACGGCGGTCAGTACGGCTGATACGGCAGTTGCGACCGCCGCCCGTAATAGCCGCGGTAACCATAGTACGGTCCGCCGCCATAATAGACCGGGCCGCCACCATAGTAGGCGGGACCACCGTAGTAGCCCGGGCCACCATAGTAGCCGTAGGAGTCGTAATAGTCGCGGCGGCTCTGGGCAGCGGCGATCGCGAGGCCCGTGCCGACGATCCCGGCGAACGCAGCCGCAGCCGCTGCGCCACCGCCGCCATAGTAGCGACGGCGGGCACTGATGTCGGTTGCGCCGCTCGTGCCTTGTGACGTCGTCACAGCGGTCACCTTGCCTGTCTGAGCAGAGCCTGCGAACGCCATCGTCGGCTCGACGGCCGTCAACGCCACCGCGGCAACCGTTGCCAATGTGGCTGCGCGGCCAATGGACGAAAAAACACCTTTTCGCGCAAACATTGCAGTCATCCTTTGTGGAAGCCGGCCCGACGGGCCTTGGTTAGCTAACCCACTGCCTCCAGATTAGGTTCCCCAAACCGAATGCAAGCTGAACGACCTGGGGTGAAAACATGGCAAGCCGAAGCCTGGCAGTCATCGACCGTTCACCTTGCCTGGGGCAAAATGCCTGCAAATAACGCTTGAAATTGACGCTTGCTCTGGCGCATTCGATGTCATGAAGCAGGCGCGCCGGCGCGGCACTTTGTCTCGCCTCCCGGATGTCATGATGCAGGTAAGTCGGACCACCGTTCTCCGCTGGATACTGGCCGGCATGATCGGCCTTTCGGGCGGCGTGTGGCCGGCGTTGACGCCGCTGCGCGCCAGCGATCTGCCGCCGCCGCTCACCATCCAGTTCACGCTCGACCGTCCGCTTGATGCCGCCGCAGCGCCATTCGTGATGGCGTCGACCGGCGGCCTGTTCAGCGCCGAGGGCCTTGCGGTCGGCACCAACGTCGCGACCAGCTCGGCGGATGCCATCGCGCGCGTCGCCGACGGCTCGAGCGATTTCGCCCTCGTCGACATCAACTCGCTGATCCGCTTTCGCGACAAGCCTGGTGCTGCGCCCGTCAAAGCGGTGTTCGTGCTGTTCAACCAGGCGCCTTATGCGATCATCGCGCGCAAGAGCCGTGGCATCCGGACATTGACCGACATGCAGGGCAAGAGCCTCGGCGTCGCCGACGGCGACCTCTCGATCCGGCTGTGGCCCGCGGTCGCGAAGCAGAACGGCATCAAGCTGTCGAGCGTGAAGCAGAGCACGATCAGCGCCGCGGTGCGCGAGCCGATGCTCTCCGCCGGCCAGGTCGATGCCGTCACCGGCTTCTCCTATCTCTCGGCGATCAACCTGCGCGATCGCGGCGTGCCCGCCGACGATCTCGCGGTGCTGCGCTTCGCCGACTATGGCTGCGAGGCCTACGGCTTTGCCGTGATCGTCAGCCCGCACCTTGCCGCCGCGAAGCCGGATGCGGTGAAAGGGTTCGTGCGCGCGGCGATCGGCGGCACCAACCTCGCGGTCAAGGATCCGGCCCGCGCCGCCGGCGAGGTCGCGAGCCGGATGGATGGCGGCTCGCGCGATCTGGAGCTGGAGCGGCTGAACGCCATCATCCGCGACAACATCCTGACCAGCGAGGTGAAGCGCGACGGCATCGGCGGCATCGAGGCGGAGCGCTTCGAGCGCTCGGTCGACCAGCTCGCGGAGGACTTCAAATTCCAGAAGCGGCCGCACGCCGCCGACATCTTCGACGAGGCTTTCCTGCCGCCGATCGACAGCCGCCTGGTGAATTGAGAGCATGCGAATGCATGACTGACGAGCGGCACCAAATGTTCAGCGTCGTCCTGGCGAAAGCCAGGACTCATTACCCCAGCCGTTTGTTGTTGCGCGACGCTGGGGCCACTATCCCGCTCCCAATCAAATTCGGTGGCTATGGGTCCTGGCTTTCGCCAGGACGACGGCGTAGGGAGCCGCTCGCCACAATCACCCTCACCCTGAGCATGACGCGCTGTCACCGCTGGCCCTGCATCGCGAACCCTGATTAAATTGTATCCCGCCTGATCGGGCGCCCACCGATTGCGAGTCCTGCCGGCATGTCCATGCTTCGCCTCTATACCCGCGTCCTCGAACTGCTCGGCAAGGAGGCGCGGCTCGGCTGGATCCTGGCCATTGCCAACGTGCTGCTCGCCGGCGCGCAATTCGCCGAGCCGGTGCTGTTCGGCAAGATCGTCGACGTGCTGTCGGGCCGGCCGGTCACCGGACTGTTCGCGACCTCCTCGGCATGGCCGCTGCTCGTCGCCTGGGCGGCGTTCGGCCTGTTCACGATCGGCTGCAGTGCGATCGTGGCGCTGCAGGCAGACCGGCTGGCGCACCGCCAGCGCCAGGCGGTGCTGACCGATTATTTCGAGCACATCCTGCAGCTGCCGCTGACCTTCCATTCCGGCACCCATTCCGGGCGGCTGATGAAGGTGATGCTGAACGGCACCGACGCGCTGTGGCGGCTCTGGCTCGGCTTCTTCCGCGAGCATTTCGCCGCGATCATGTCGCTGATCGTGCTGCTGCCGCTTTCGCTCTACATCAACTGGCGGCTGGCGCTCCTGCTGTTCGGGCTCTGCGTCGTGTTCACCGTGCTGACCACGCTGGTGGTGCGCAAGACCTACGGCATGCAGAGCGAGGTCGAGGCCTATTACAGCGACCTCTCGGCGCGCGCCTCGGACGCGCTCGGCAATGTCGCGCTGGTGCAGAGCTTCGTGCGGATCGATTCCGAGGTGCAGGGCCTGCGCTACGTCGCCGACAAGCTACTCGCGGTGCAGATGCCGGTGCTGTCATGGTGGGCGCTGGTCACCGTGATCACGCGCGCCTCAACCACGATCACGGTGCTCGCGATCTTCACCGTCGGCATCGCGCTACATAACCAGGACCTCACCACGGTCGGCGAGATCGTGATGTTCGTCTCGTTCGCCACCATGCTGATCCAGAAGCTCGAGCAGGTGGTGAGCTTCATCAACAACGTGTTCATGGAAGCGCCGCGCTTGCAGGAGTTCTTCGACGTGCTCGATGCGGTGCCGGCGGTGCGCGACCGGCCCGGCGCGGTCGATCCCGGACGGCTGTCCGGCCTCGTCGAGTTCGACGACGTCTCGTTCTCCTATGACGGCAAGCGGCCGGCGATCGAGGATCTCAGCTTCACCGCCTTGCCGGGCCAGACCATCGCGCTGGTCGGCTCGACCGGCGCCGGCAAATCCACGGCGATCGCGCTGCTGCATCGCGCGTTCGATCCGCAATCGGGCATCATCAGGATCGACGGTATGGACATACGCGCGCTGAAGCTGACGGCGCTGCGGCGAAACATCGGCGTGGTGTTCCAGGAGGCGCTGCTGTTCAACCGCTCGCTCGCCGACAATCTGCGCGTCGGCAAGCCCGACGCGACCGATGAGGAGCTGCGCACCGCCGCGGCGCGCGCACAGGCGCTGGATTTCATCGAGCGCAGCGAAAAGAAATTCGATACCCATGCCGGCGAGCGCGGCCGCATGCTGTCCGGCGGCGAACGCCAGCGGCTGTCGATCGCGCGTGCGCTGCTGAAGGATCCGCCGATCCTGATCCTCGACGAGGCCACCAGCGCACTCGACGCCGTCACCGAGGCCAAGGTGAATGCCGCTCTCGATGAAGTGATGAAGGGCCGTACCACCTTCGTGATCGCGCACCGCCTCTCCACCATCCGCCACGCCACCCGCATCCTGCTGTTCGACCAGGGGCGGGTGATCGAAAGCGGAACTTTCGATGAACTGGTGGCGAAAGGCGGGCGTTTTGCCGAGCTCGCGCGGGCCCAGTTCATGGTCCAGGAACAGGCGCGCGCCGGCATCGAGACACCATAATTCTCGCCTTTCCAATTGAGGCGGCTGCCGAAATTCAGCCGATTTCGTCCACGATATAATTCACCGGCCTCTGTTCTCTGCTGGCAAGCCGGTATAGGGTTTGCATTGCCGCAATGCGGCGCCGGACACGCTTGAAACCCGTACGTCACAATCGCAAGACCTCCTTTTTTCAAGGCGGGTCTCAAAGGACCGGAACCGGATTCGTGCACCTTCCTCGCCCGTCATTGAAATGGATTCTGGCCGTCGCGATGCTCGCCGTCGCCACGCCCCAAATGGCGCAAGCCGAGGCGCTGCTTGTCGTCGAGGCCGATTCCGGAAAGGTGCTGCAGGCCGATAATGCGACGATGCCGTGGTACCCGGCCTCGCTCAGCAAGATGATGACGGCCTATGTGACGTTGAAGGCGGTCAAGGATGGCCGCGTCTCGCTCGACACGCTGCTCACGGTGTCGCCGACCGCGTCGTCGCAGTCGCCATCGAAGATGGGCTTCCGGCCCGGCACCCAGGTCACCGTCGACAACGCCCTGAAGATGATGCTGGTGAAGTCGGCCAACGACATGGCCGTGGTGCTGGCCGAGGGCCTCGGCGGTTCGATCGACGGCTTTGCCGGGATGATGAACCAGACCGCGCAAAAGCTCGGCATGACGCAAACCAGCTACGTCAATCCGAACGGCCTGCCGGCCGACGGCCAGATCACCTCGGCGCGCGACATGGCGATCCTCGCCCGCGCGATCATCCGCGACCTGCCGGAATACGAGTATTTCGTCCACATCCCCTCGATCCGCTTCGGCCGCCGCATCACCCAGAACTTCAACAAGCTGATCGGCCGCTATCCCGGCGCCGATGGCTTCAAGACCGGCTTCATCTGCGCCTCCGGCTACAATCTCGTGGCATCGGCGACGCGCGACGGCAAACGGCTGATCGCCGTGGTGCTCGGCGCCTCGTCGGGCCGCATGCGCGCGATCCGCGCCGCGCAGCTCCTGGATCGCGGCTTTGCCAATAACGGGCTGGCGTGGCTGCGGCCCTCGCTCGGCACCGTCGACAATCTGGTGCCGATCGATTCCACGCCGCCGAACCTGCGCGAGGAGATGTGCGGCCCCAAGCACAAGCGGCCCGCCAGCGACGAGGACGCAGAAGACACCGTCGCCAGTGCCGGAAGCTCCAGCACCAACGGCGACGGCGGCGTCAGCTTCTTCGCCTCGGGCCTGCAGGCCGCGATGCCGACCAAGCCGGCCGACATGCTGGCGCAGCCCGCTGCGGCCTCCGAACCGGTCGTGGTTTATACGGGGCCGACCAAGACCGGGGCTGCGTTGATCGCTGCGGTCGAGGCCGACACCGAGAAGATGCAGCCGGTCAAGCGGGCCAAGGGCAAGCACGGCCGCGTCGCGGGCAAGAAGCCCGATGCGACCGATGACGCGAAGGCCGACACCAAAAGCGCCTCCAAGTCGGACAACAAGCCGGCAGCCAAGCCCGTGCGTCACGCCAACGCCAAGCCGGATGCCGCAGCTGCGAAGACGGCCGCGGACAAGCCCGCCGCCGCAAAGCCTGCCGCCACAAAGCCTGCCGGCAAGCCGGCGGCGGCAAAGCCGGCTGCCAAGCCCAAGACTGCGGCCGACAAACCCAAGGCTGGCGACAAGCCGAAAGCCGACGCCAAGCCGGCCGGCTAGCAGGGCGCTCGCCCGTCATTTCCTCTAATGCGTCGATAACGCGCAGCGGCTTGCCATTGGCCGCGGCATCGCTCAATACTGCCTGAAATAATGCGGCCAAAGGTCGGAAAACCCGGAAGCAATCCGGGACATCAGCCAAATTTGAGAGAGGGGATTGACCATCATGGAGCGCATCTGGCTCAAGCATTATCCGGCCGGCGTGCCCGCCGATATCGACGTCACGCAATATTCGTCGCTGGTCGAACTGCTCGAAGAGAGCTTCAAGAAATTCGCCGATCGCAAGGCGTTCATCTGCATGGACAAGGCGATCACCTATCGCGAGCTCGACGAGATGTCGGCGGCGCTCGGCGCCTACCTGCAGAGCAAGGGCCTGCAGAGGGGCGCGCGGGTCGCGCTGATGATGCCGAACGTGCTGCAATACCCGGTCGCGACCGCGGCCGTGCTGCGCGCCGGCTTTGCCGTGGTCAACGTCAATCCGCTCTACACCCCGCGCGAGCTCGAGCACCAGCTGAAGGATTCCGGCGCGGAGGCGATCATCGTGCTGGAGAACTTTGCCACCACCGTACAGAAGGTGCTTCCCAATTCCGCGGTCAAGCACGTCATCGTCGGCAGCATGGGCGACCTGCTCGGCCTCAAGGGCGTGATCGTCAATCTGGTGGTGCGCCGGGTGAAGAAGATGGTGCCGGCCTGGTCGATCCCCGGCGCCGTCGGCTTCAACGAGGCGCTGTCAGCCGGCCGCGGCCTGAAGCTCAACAAGCCCGCGCTGACGCTCGATGACGTCGCCTTCCTGCAATATACCGGCGGCACCACCGGCGTCTCCAAGGGCGCCACCCTGCTCCACCGCAACATCCTGGCCAATGTGCTGCAGAACGACGCCTGGCTGCAGCCGGCGCTGGCGAAACCGCCGATCGTCGAACAGATGGTCATCGTCTGCGCGCTGCCGCTCTATCACGTCTTCGCGCTCACCGCCTGCTATCTGCTGGGCATGCGGGCCGGCGGCACCAATCTGCTGATTCCGAATCCGCGCGACATGGCGGGCTTCGTCAAGGAACTGTCGAAGTACCAGGTCAGCTTCTTCCCGGCGGTCAACACCCTCTACAATGGCCTGCTGAACACGCCCGGATTCGACAAGCTCGACTTCTCCAAGCTGAAGATCGCCAACGGCGGCGGCATGGCGACGCAAAGGCCGGTCGCCGAGAAATGGTTGAAGGTCACGGGCATCTCGTTGTCGGAAGGCTATGGCCTGTCGGAGACGTCGCCGACCCTGACATGCAATCCTGCAACGATCGAGGAGTTCTCCGGGACGATCGGCCTTCCCGTCCCCTCGACCTGGCTCTCGATCCGCGACGATGACGGCAATGAGTTGCCGATCGGCGAGGCCGGCGAAATCTGCGCCAAGGGCCCGCAGGTGATGGCGGGCTACTGGAACAGGCCGGACGAGACCGCGCGCGTGATGACCGCGGACGGCTATTTCCGCACCGGCGACATCGGCGTGATGGACGAGAAGGGCTACACCAAGATCGTCGATCGCAAGAAGGACATGATCCTGGTCTCCGGCTTCAACGTCTATCCGAACGAGATCGAGGAAGTGATCGCAAGCCATCCGGGCGTGCTCGAATGCGCCGTGATCGGCGTGCCCGATGCGAAGTCCGGCGAAGCGGTGAAGGCCTTCGTGGTCAAGAAGGACCCGAACCTCACCGCCGAGGACATCATCAAGTTCAGCGCCACCCAGCTCACCGCCTACAAGGTGCCGAAGCAGATCGAGTTCAGGACCGACCTGCCGAAGACCAATGTCGGCAAGATCCTGCGCCGCGAGTTGCGCGACGAGAAGAAGGCCGCGGCTTAAGGCGTGAGTGGACTGACGTTCGATGTCTGACGCAAGCCTCGCGACGCCGGCTGACGTGCTTGGTTTCTGGCGGAATGCCGGCCGCGACCGCTGGTACAAGCACGACGACGCCTTCGATGCCGAGATCCGCAGCCGCTTCCTCGCCACCTGGCAGAAGGCGGCTGCCGGCGAATTGTCGTCATGGGAGGCGAGCGATCAGGGCGCGCTGGCGCTGACCATCGTGCTCGACCAGTTTCCGCGAAACCTGTTTCGCAACGACAGCAAGACCTTCTCCACCGACAAGCTGGCGCGCGAGGTTGCAAGCCGCGCCATCGACCGCGGCGTCGATGCGCGGACAGACCCCGTGCTGCGCGAATTCCTCTATCTGCCGTTCGAGCATTCGGAGGACCTCGCCGACCAGCAGCGCTGCGTGGCGCTGTTCCGGCAATATGACTGCCATCCCGACAACCTGAAATATGCCGAGGACCACGCCGACATCATCCGCCGGTTCGGCCGCTTCCCGCACCGGAATCGCGTGCTGGGCCGGCAGACCACGGCCGAGGAGAAAGCCTTTCTCGACGCCGGCGGGTTTTCCGGCTGATGACGGAACGGTGACGATGGTCGGGCATTGCCGTTCTTCGGCGAGCCCGTATTGTGCCGTGCTGTAGCCAGGTTTAAGACAGTTCCGCTTCACCGAGGGAGAACAACGATGACGATCAATGTTGGCGACAAGCTGCCGGAAGCCAAGTTTCGCGTGATGACCGCCGAGGGTCCGCAGGTCAAAACCACCGACGATATTTTCAAGGGCAAGAAGGTCGCCCTGTTCGCCGTGCCCGGCGCCTACACCGGCACCTGCCACAAGATGCATCTGCCGAGCATCTTCCTCAACGCCTATGCCATGAAGAACAAGGGCGTCGACACCATCGCGATCGTCTCGGTCAACGACGCCTTCGTGATGAACGCGTGGAAGCGCGACACCGACCAGCGCGACGAAGCAGTATTCCTCGCCGACGGCAATGCCGACTTCGCCAAGGCGATCGGCATGGAGCTCGACGCCTCCGGCAACGGCCTCGGCATCCGCTCGAAGCGCTACTCGATGCTGGTCGAGGACGGCGTGGTGAAGAAGCTCAACCTCGAGCCCGCCCCGGGCAAGGTCGAGGTCTCCGGCGGCGACACGCTGCTCGGGCAGCTCTGAGCCGACGCTTCTTCCCTTCTCCCCTTGTGGGAGAAGGTGGCGCGGATGCAATCCGCGCCGGATGAGGGGTCTCTATCCGCGGAGACAGACCCCTCACCCGTCCGCGATGCTGCGCATCGCGTCCACCCTCTCCCACAAGGGGAGAGGGAAAGATCGCCGAAATATCGGGAATCGTAGGATGGGTAGAGCGCAGCGAAACCCATCGCCTTGGTGCTGCGGAGCGGATGATGGGTTTCGCTGCGCTCTACCCATCCTACGCAGCCAACAAGCGGCACCCTAACTCTTCAACTTCGCCATCGCCACGCCCTCACGCGCCAGCTCGTCGGCGCGTTCGTTCTCGGCGTGGCCGGCGTGGCCCTTGATCCAGTGCCAGCGCACCTCATGCGGCTTCAGCGCGGCATCGAGACGCTGCCACAGCTCGACATTCTTGACCGGCTTCTTGTCGGCGGTGCGCCAGCCGTTGCGCTTCCAGCCATGGATCCAGCCGGTGATGCCCTGGCGGACATACTGGCTGTCGGTGGTGAGATCGACCACACAGGGCTTCTTCAGGGCTTCCAGCGCCGAGATCGCCGCCATCAGCTCCATGCGGTTGTTGGTGGTGTGCGGCTCGCCGCCCTTCAATTCCTTCTCGACCTCGCCGAACCGGAGGATCGCGCCCCAGCCGCCCGGCCCCGGATTTCCGGAGCAGGCACCATCAGTGAAGACAATCACATGCGGCTTGTCGCTCACGCCGCGCATCCGGCCGGCGTGATGCCGTAATCGCGCAGGCTCGCGACGTTCTGCTGGAAGCGCAGCTTGCGGACATATTCCAGCGGGTCCTTCGGCTGCACCAGCGCGCCTTCGGGCACGTTGAGGAAATCGACCAGCCGCGTCAGCAGGAAGCGCATCGCGGCACCGCGCGCGAGCAACGGCAGCGCGGCCTCTTCCGCCGCCGACAGCGGGCGCTCGCGGCCATAGGCATTGAGCAATGCGCGCGCCTTGGTGACGTTGAAGGAATGGTCCGGCTCGAAGCACCAGGCGTTGAGGCAGATCGCGACGTCGTAGGCCAGGATGTCGTTGCAGGCGAACGGGAAGTCGATCAGGCCCGAGAGCTTGTCGCCCAGAAAAAAAACGTTGTCGGGAAACAGGTCGGCATGGATCACGCCGACCGGCAGATCCGCCGGCCAGGAGGCTTCGAGATGATCGAGTTCGCGCGCGATGAAGTCGTGCAAGCCGGCCTGCACGCTGTCGGCCCGCGCGGCGGCGAGATCGAACAGCGGCCGCCAGCCGGCGACCGACAGCGGATTGTTGCGGACCAGCGGGAAATCGCGGCCGGCAACGTGCATTTTGGCCAGCGCCTCGCCGACGCCGGAGCAATGCGCCACGTTCGGCCGCCGCGGCCACACGCCCTCGAGGAAATTGATGATCGCCGCGGGCCGGCCGACGAGCCGGCTAGTGACCTCGCCCTTGCGGTTGCGCGCCGGCTGCGGGCACGACACGCCGCGCTCGGCGAGATGCGCCATCAGCGACAGGAAATACGGCAGGTCGTCCTCCGCCACGCGCTTCTCATAGAGCGTGAGGATGTATGCGCCCTGGCTGGTGTGCAGCAGGAAGTTCGAATTCTCGACGCCCTCGGCGATGCCCTTGTAGGAGAGCAGTTCGCCGATGTCGTAGCTTTTGAGGAATTCCGCGAGGTCTTCGGCGGCAACGTCGGTGTAGACCGCCATATGGTCTATTCCGCCGCGGCAGCGTCGGGCCGCAGCGAACGCGGCAGCGGGAAGAACTCGTTCTCTTCCGCGGCCGAGACCGTCTCAACGTGCAGTTCGTAACGCTCGGCGAAGGCGCCCATGATCTCCTCGACGATCACCTCCGGCGCCGATGCGCCCGCGGTGATGCCGAGGCTCGTGATGCCTTCGAACCTGCTCCAGTCGATGTCGCTGGCCCGCTGGGCGAGCACGGCGATCGGGCAGCCCTCGCGCTCGGCGACTTCACGCAGGCGCTGCGAGTTCGACGAGTTCGGCGCGCCGACCACGATCAGGGCGTCGACCACCGGCGCCACCTTCTTCACCGCGAGCTGGCGGTTGGTGGTGGCGTAGCAGATGTCTTCCTTGTGCGGACCGTTGACGTTCGGGAAGCGCTGCTTCAGCAGCGCCACGATCTCCGCGGTGTCGTCGATCGACAGCGTGGTCTGGGTCACGAAGGCGAGGTTGTCGGGGTCCTTCGGGACGAAGGTCTTGGCGTCCTCGGCGGTTTCGATCAGGGTCACGGCGCCGGCCGGCAGCTGGCCCAAGGTGCCAACCACCTCGGGGTGGTGGGAATGCCCGATCAGCAGGATCTCGCGGCCGCGCTTGAAATGGATCGCCGCCTCGCGGTGGACCTTGGTCACCAGAGGGCAGGTCGCGTCCAGCGAGAAGAAATTGCGGGATTTGGCCTCGGCGGGAACCGACTTCGGAACGCCGTGGGCGGAAAACACCACCGGCGCGTCGGTATCGTCGGGGATTTCGGCCAATTCCTCGACGAAAATGGCGCCTTTGGTCTTCAGGCTGTCCACCACATACTTGTTATGGACGATTTCGTGCCGGACATAGACCGGCGCGCCATAAATGGTGAGGGCACGTTCGACCGTGTCGATGGCGCGGACCACCCCGGCACAGAAGCCGCGGGGGGAACAAAGCACGATTCTAAGGTCGGGTTTTTTCGCTGACATGGGGGCTGTCTTGGGGCTGTCTTGGGGCTGTCTCGGAGCAATCTCGGGACCGAATCACCCCTCGCCGGCGGGCGGGGAACGGCCAGTTACGGTAAGGACTTGGGACTGCTTTCGGGCGCTGTCAAGGCGATTTTGCTGGCCCATTGCGCCATTCCCCCCGGAGGGCTTATATAGCGCCTATAATTCCCGTCATCGCCGATGACTACCAGCTTCGCCTCGACAGAGGTGGGCGAAGCACAAAGGAGATTTGCCATGAGCAACGCACCGCTGATGCCGAAGGCGACTGCCGTGTGGTTGGTCGACAATACCGCCCTGACCTTCGATCAGGTGGCCGATTTTACCAAAATGCACCCCCTCGAGGTCCGCGCCATCGCCGACGGCGACGCCGCCCAGGGCATCAAGGGCATGGACCCGATTTCCAACGGCCAGCTGACCCGCGAGGAGATCGAGCGCGGCGAGCGCGACCAGAACTACCGCCTCAAGCTGCAGGAGAGCAAGGTGGTGCTGCCCTCCGCCGCCAAGAAGAAGGGCCCGCGCTACACCCCGGTGTCGCGCCGCCATGAGCGGCCGAGCGCGATCCTCTGGCTGGTGCGCAACCATCCCGAGCTGAAGGACGCCCAGATCATGCGTCTGGTCGGCACCACCAAGACCACGATCGCCAGCGTGCGCGACCGCACCCACTGGAACGCCTCGACCCTGACCCCGATGGACCCGGTGACGCTCGGCCTGTGCTCGCAGATCGAGCTCGATTTCGAGGTGCAGCGCGCCGCCAAGGAGAAGCCGACCACCACCGTCTACGGCGGCGCCACGCTGCTGCCGGCCTCCGAGACCACGCGCAAGGACGAGCTGGACGACCAGCCGATCGAGCGCCACGACGATCTCAACGTCGACGCGGTGTTCGCCAAGCTGAAGACGATCGGCGGCAAGAAGCCCGACGACGAGGAAGAGTAAGCGCCGATCTCGCACCTCGAAGCGCAGAACACGAAACGCGGCAGGGCAACCTGCCGCGTTTTTGCTTGGAAGCGCATGCGATGGGCGTGACGGCGACCGTCGGCGCGGCTCAGTGCCGGTCCGGATTGTTCATCATGTATTCGCCGAGATCGCGCTGCCTTCGATCGGTGCGGGCTTCGGCGTTCTGGCGCTGCACGTCGCGGTTCTTGCGGCAGGCGACATAATCAGGCGAGCCGACCGCCACCTTGCCGCCGGCCTGGCAGTACTGATCGTCGTCGCCCATGCTCTCCGCGATCGGCGATCGGCCGCGCTCGAGACAGCCTGCAAGCAGCGGCAGGGCGAGCAGCAAGGCGAGTGGCGCGCGTGCGGAAATGGATCGCATCCGTGGGTCCGTATCTCGTGGCATATGACAGGGAAGGCCGGGATGACCCGGCAATCCATCAAAATCAAGGCCGTTTTGCTTCCGATGGGTTTCGAGGGTGCGCGGCCGGATTGCGCTATGGTGCCCTCATCGTCCATCGCGCCCGGGGCCACCCTCTCCCCAGCCCTCCCCCGCAAGGGGGGAGGGAGCCTGACGAGCGTGCTCACCTCACGTAACGCAGCGCAAACTGCTTGCCAGCCAGGTCGTCTTACGTGATGGAGCCACCGGCGGACGGGTTCCCTCCCCCCTTGCGGGGGAGGGTTAGGGAGAGGGGTGCCACACGACATGCTGTCTCAACAGCGAGCCAGCAACACGACGACGAGCTACTACGCCTTCCCCTTCAGCGCCTCGCCGATTTCGTCGAGCACCTTGGGGTCCTCGATCGTCGCCGGCATGGTCCAGGGCTCGCCGTCGGCGATCTTCTTGATGGTGCCGCGCAGGATCTTGCCGGAGCGGGTCTTCGGCAGCCGCGCCACCGTGATCGCCAGCTTGAACGCGGCGACCGGACCGAGCTTGTCGCGCACCAGCGCCACGACGTCCTTCTCGACCTCGGCGGGCGGCTTGGTCACGCCGGCCTTCAGCACCAGGAAGCCGCACGGCACCTCGCCCTTGATCGCGTCCTTGACGCCGAGCACGGCGCATTCGGCGACGTCGGGATGCGAGGCGAGGATCTCCTCCATACCGCCGGTGGAGAGCCGGTGGCCGGCGACATTGATGATGTCGTCGGTACGGCCCATCACCCAGACATAGCCGTCCGCATCCTTGTAGCCGGCATCCGAGGTCTTGTAGTAGCCGGGGAATTCCGAGAGATAGGCGTCCCTGAAGCGATCGTCCTGCTGCCACAGCGTCGGCAGGCAGCCGGGCGGCATCGGCAGCTTGATGACGATCGAGCCCATCGTGCCGGCCACCACCGGCTTTGCCGCCTCGTCGACGATGTCGACCTGATAGCCCGGCATCGGCAGCGTGGGCGAGCCGTGCTTGACCGGCAGCTGGCCGAGCCCGACCGGATTGCCGGCGATGCACCAGCCGGTCTCGGTCTGCCACCAGTGGTCGATGACCGGCACCTTCAGCTGCTGCTCGGCCCACTCCACCGTCGGCGGATCGGCGCGCTCGCCGGCGAGGAACAGGGTGCGGAAGCTCGAGAGATCGTAATTCCGGATGAACTTGCCCTCGGGGTCTTCCTTCTTGATCGCGCGGAACGCGGTCGGCGCGGTGAAGAAGGCGACCGCCTTGTGCTCGCTGATCACGCGCCAGAACGCGCCGGCATCCGGCGTGCCGACCGGCTTGCCCTCATACATGATGGTGGTCGCGCCGTGGATCAGCGGGCCATAGACGATGTAGGAATGGCCGACCACCCAGCCGATGTCGGAGCCGCACCACCAGATCTCGCCGGGCTTCACGCCGTAGAGATTGTGCATCGACCATTTCAGCGCGACGAGATGACCGCCATTGTCGCGCACCACGCCCTTCGGGATTCCGGTCGTACCCGATGTGTAGAGGATGTAGAGCGGATCGGTGGCGGCTACCGGCACGCACGCCGCGGCCTTGCCGGCATCGAACGCGGCCTGGCGCAGCGTCGCCCAATCATGATCGCGGCCCGCGGTGAGCTCGCAAGCCTGCTGCGGCCGCTGCAGGATGATGCAGGTCTCGGGCTTGCTGCCGGCGAGGCGGATCGCCTCGTCGAGCAGCGGCTTGTATTGCACGATGCGCCCGGGCTCGATGCCGCAGCTCGCCGAGAAGATCAGCTTCGGCTTGGCGTCGTCGATGCGGGTCGCAAGCTCCTTGGCCGCGAAGCCGCCGAACACCACGCTGTGCACCGCGCCGATCCGTGCGCAGGCGAGCATCGCGACGACGGCCTGCGGCACCATCGGCATATAGAGGATGACGCGATCGCCCTTCGCCACGCCGAAATCCTGCATCACCGCGGCCAGCGTCCGCACCTCCTCCAACAATTCGGAATAGGTGAATTTTGTGGTCGTGTTGGTGAGCGGCGAATCGTGGATCAGCGCGACCTGGCTGGCGCGTGCGCCTGCGACATGGCGATCCAGCGCGTTGTAGCAGGTGTTGACCACGGCGCCGGCGAACCAGCGCCCATAGGCGCCCACGGAGGGATCGAAGATCTTCTTGGCCGGCTCGATCCAGTCGATCTCGCGCGCCGCTTCCGCCCAAAAGCCCTCGGGGTCCCGGAGCGAGCGGGCATACACCTCATGATACCGGCTCTGCTGGATGTTCATCGCGTTTCTCCCTCGCGCGGTCGCGCGTCATTTGCCGACCATTGTCACGGGAAGTGGCGCCGTTTCAAGCCGAAATGACCGCGACCTTCGGCCGGGTCGGAGCAAGCGTTTTCGAGCGAAGCGGGTACCGGTTCGCGTGAAGAAAACGCGTCAAAACAAGAATCTAGAGCTCCGTTGCCCTTCGATCGGAACGGAGCACTAGTAGCCGTCGACCCCATTGATCCGCTGCAGCCGCTCGCGCATCGCCTTTTGCAGGTCGTAGCCCGGCTTGCCAAAGTCGGCATTGCGGCGGGCGATGAACTGATCCTGCGCGCGCTGCAGTTCGCGCGCCTGGCGCGGGTTCTGCGCTTCGCGCACCGCGCGAAAGGTCGACGCGCCGATCTCGCGATCGAGGTCGGCGAGCTCGGGATTGGCGCAGATCGCCTTCTCCACGGCGCGGCGCGCCTTGCGGCAATCGAAGCTCGGCTTGCCGGCAACCGCCATCATGGCGCCGATCCGCTCCAGCTCCAGCGACAACGATTTGTAGTTGGCCTTGGCGGCGGCGTGATTGGGGTCGAGCTTGACGGCGGCGCCGAAATCCACGATCGCCTTCGGCCGGTCGCCCTTGCGGCGCCACAGCTCGCCGCGCGCATTATGCGCATCGGCGAGCTGCGGATCGAGCTTTAGCGCGGTGTCGTAGTCCGCCATCGCGCGGTCGATCATCTGCTTGCGGTCATAGGCGCCCGCCCGCGCCATCAGCGCCTTGACGCGATCGGGCCTCGTCGCCTTCTCATTGTCGATCAGCGCGCCGCAGACGTCGATGATCTTGTCGTCATCGGCCGCCACTGCCGCCGCGATGCAGGGGCCGGCATTGGCCTGCACATCCTCGCCCGGCTCGCTGCCGGTGGCGCGCGCAACGCCCGACATCAGCCCGCCCGACAGGCCAACGCAGACCAGCATCACGGCCAGATTTGCGCGTTTGTGTCGCATCCCGGTCGCCGACAAGTCGTCCCTCTCTTGCGCCCGAACCACAGGCCCCTGATGCCCGGCAGCGCGCCATTTGCCGCAAAACCACACGCTGGATTATACGTCAATTGCGACGATCGGCTGCATCGGGGGTTCGGCTTGCTCACATTCGAATGGATCATCGGCCTGTTGCTCGCAGCGGTGGCGCTGTCGGCGCTGGCGCGGCGGATCAAGGTGCCCTATCCGACCTTCCTGGCGCTCGGCGGCGTGCTGCTGACGCTGCTGCCGTGGGCCCCGACCTGGGCGCTGGAACCGAAACTGGCGCTGGCGCTGTTCGTCGCGCCGGTGCTGCTCGATGCCGCGTTCGACACCTCGCTGCGCGATCTCCGCAACAACTGGCTGCCGGTTTCGACGCTGGTGGTGGTCGCGGTCGGCGTCACCACGGCGGCGGTCGCCGTGGTCGCGCATTGGCTGCGCCCGGACATGCCGTGGGCGGTTGCGATCGCGCTCGGCGCCATCGTGGCGCCGCCGGATGCGGCCGCGGCCACCGCGATCCTGCGCCAGGTCAACCTGCCCTACCGGATCCAGAAGATCCTCGAAGGCGAAAGCCTGCTCAACGATGCCAGCGCGCTGCTGATCTATCGCGTCGCGGTCGGCCTCGTCGCCGCCGAGCATATGAAGATCCGCGAGTTCGTGCCGTCCATCACGATTGCGCTGGTCGGCAGCCTCGCGGCCGGCTTCCTGTTCGCGCAAGTCTGGATGATGATCACGCGTCGCATCACCGAGGCGCCGAGCGCGATCATCACGCAGTTCGGCGGCACCTTCATGGTGTGGATCATTGCCGAGCATCTCGGGCTGTCCGGCATCCTCACCATCATCGCCTATGCGATCACCATCTCGCGCACCGCGCCGGCCCGCACCTCGGCGCGGCTGCGCGTGTCGTCCTACGCGGTGTGGGAAACCGTGGTGTTCGTGCTCAACGTGCTCGCCTTCATGCTGATCGGCCTGCAGTTGCGCCCGATCTGGTCCGGCCTCGACGACGAGGTGCGGTGGAAATATTGCAGCTTTGCCGCCGCGATCCTCGCCGTCGTGATCCTCGCCCGCATCCTCTGGGTGATGCCTTACGGCGCGCTGCTGCGCACGCTGAAGGCGCGCAACCTGCTGCCCGACCACGTGGTGGACGCCGTGCCGACCTTGAAGCGCGGCTTCATCGTGTCCTGGTGCGGAATGCGCGGCATCGTCACGCTGGCGGCGGCGTTTGCGTTGCCTGAATGGTTTCCGTATCGCGATCTGATCCTGCTGACGGCGTTTGCCGTGGTGCTCGGTTCGCTCGTGATCCAGGGGCTGACGCTGCGGCCGTTGATCCTGGCGTTGAATTTCGCCGACGACGATCCGGTCGGACGCGAGGCGGCCCATGCCCGCGGCGTGGTGTTTCGCGCCGCGCTCGACGAGATCGACGCCGACCCGTCGGAAGAGGCCGAGATCCTCCGGCTCGAATATCGCGCCGTGCTGCTGCGCGCCGAGAATGATCCCGACGGCGGCCTGACCTCGCGCGAGCTGCCGTCGGATCCGCTGCGCCGCCGCGCCATCGCCGCGGCGCGTCAGGCATTGCTCAATCTGCGCCGCACCGAGGCGATCGGCGACGACGCATTCCATCTGGTCGAGGAGGAGCTCGACCGCGCCGAGCTCAGCGTGGAGGCGTAGCGCCGGGCCGCAATATCCTTTGAACCATCACGGGGTTTGTCAGACCTAACATCATGACAATCCTCATTGATCGCAATTCCCCCCGCGCCTCGGCGAAAGTCGAGGCGAAGTTCTTCTATTTCTATATGGCGCTGTCCTGCATGGCGGTCGCCTTTCTCGGCTTTGCCCCGACCTACTGGATGCCGATGGCGAGAGGCTCGCTGTCATCGCCTCCCGTGGTGCATCTGCATGGGCTGCTGTTCTTCGCCTGGATGCTCTATTTCGTGTTCCAGAGCTGGCTCGCCGCCTCGGGGCGGATTGCACGGCATCGCAGCGTCGGATTGATCGGCATCTCGCTGGCGACCGCGATGACCATGATGGGCATCGTGGCCTCGATCAGCGTCATGAAGCGTTCGGCGGCGATCGGACAGCTCAATGAGGGCCTCGCCTTCGCCATCGTTCCGCTCAGCGGCATCCTGTTCTTTGCCGTCGTGTTCGCGCTCGCGATCATCTACCTGCGCGACCGCGAAACCCACAAGCGGCTGATGCTGCTTGCGTCGATCTCGATCCTCGATGCGGCGGTCGCACGCTGGTTCCTGACCTTCCTCGCGCCGCCGGGACCGCCCGGCCCACCGCCGGTCCCGGTCACGATCGCACCGGCGTTCGTGGCCTATCTGCTGCTGGTCGTCGCGATCGTGTTCGACTGGCGCACCCGCGGCCGCCCGCACCCGGTCTACGTCTATGGCGGGCTGGCTCTGGTCGCGGTGAAGCTGTTGAACTGGCCGATCAGCACCTCGGCGGCCTGGCATTCACTGGCCGGCGGCATCCTGGCGCTGGCGCAATAGAGCATGATCCGGAAAAGCGGGAACCGGTTTTCCGAAGAGATCATGCTCAATCAAGAGTGTGAGATCATGATGCGGTCCCATCCGATCGCATCATGGTCGCCCTTCACGCACCGGATTTGGAGGTGATGCCGCCGTCGACCACGAGCTCGATGCCGGTGACATACTTCGATTCATCCGACGCCAGGAACAGCGCGGCATTGGCGACGTCCCAGGCGTCGCCCATATGCCCCATCGGCACCTGCGCGTCGCGGGCGCGCCACATCGCCTCGACGTCGCCCTTGGCGTAGCTCTGCGCCAGCCCGGCCGAATGCGCGACCATCGGCGTCTTCATCAGTCCGGGCAGGATCGCGTTGACGCGGACATGCTTGGAGGCGAACTCGACCGCAGTCGAGCGTGTCATCTGGTTCATCGCCGCCTTGCTCGCGTTGTAGCTGACATAGGAAATGCCGACATGGCGGATCGAGGCGATCGAGGAGATGTTGATGATCGAGCCGCCGCCCTGTTTGATCATGACGGGAATGACGTGCTTCATCGACAAGTAGGCGCTCTTGAGGTTGACCGCGAAAACGCGGTCCCATTCGGTTTCCGCCACCTCGACGACGCTGCCGACCTCGGCGATGCCGACATTGTTGTCGAGCACGTCGATGCGGCCATAGGCCTTCAGGCAGGCCGCGACCATCGCCTCGACCTCGCCGGCGCGCGAGACATCGGCGGTGAATGCGGCCGCCTTGCCGCCCTCGCCGGTGATGATGCCGACGGTCTCTTCCGCCGCGGCGCCGTTGCGATCGACGCAGAAAACGCTGGCGCCCTCGCGCGCAAAGGTGACGGCGGTCGCCTTGCCATTGCCCCAGCCGGGCCCGATCGAGCCCGCGCCGACCACCATCGCAACCTTGCCCTTGAGCCGATCCATCGATCTTTCTCCCTTTTTGTTCTTGCTGCCGGACCGTAAGCCCGGATGAGCGAAGCGATATCCGGGGCACTATCCCCGCATATCGCTTCGCTCATGCGGGCTACGGATCCCTACGGATTCTCGCAAACACTCATCGTCGTGACATTAGCACCGATCGGATGGCCGAAAATCTCCGATAGCGTCTGGCAGTGTCCCTCCTGGCACAGGTGCCATTCACCCGCGGCGCCGGAATTGCCGAGCACGACTTCCGGCCTTGGCACCGGCGGCGGCGACCATTGAAACCAGCCATCGACAAGGCGCGCCGCCGGCGGCGGCTCCATGCCGGCGCCCGTGCCCTTGACGCGCGCTTGTTGCAGCGTGAGCCCGGCCGGCGTGACCAGCCAGTCCTCCTGCCAGGCGCTCTTCTCGATCGAATGCGTCCAGGCGAGCGTGAAGGCCGCGATCGACAGCACCTTCACGATACCCGCGGATGCGAGGCAGAGGCTCAAGCCGCCGCCACCGCATTGCGCGGACGCTGCCGCCATTGCCACAGCACGACAGCAGCGGCGAGCGTGAAGCCCGCCGTATCCGAGAACGGGAAATCGCCGAGCAGGCAGAGCGCGGCACCGAACGCGACCAGGATCTCGATGAAGGTCAGCCGCGTGAACAGGAATCCGATCGCGACGACGCCGAACAATCCGATCGCCACCAGCGCCTTGAAGGTCGCCAGCGCCACCGCGCCGTAGAAGCCGAGCTGCGCCTGCATCGGATCCCCGGTCTGCAGCATCAGCGCCGGCGAATAGACGAAGATGAACGGAATGACGTAGCCGGCCAGCGCGATCCGCATCGCCTCCCAGCCGATCTTGTCCGGGTTCTCCTTGGCGATCGGCGCCGCCGCCAGGGCGGCGAGCGCGACCGGCGGCGAGAGGTCGGCCATGATGCCGTAGTAGAACGCAAACATGTGGCTTGCGATCAGCGGCACGCCGAGCTTGGCGAGCGCCGGCGCAGCGAGCGCCGCGGTGATGATGTAGGTCGGGATCGTCGGGATGCCGGTGCCGAGCAGGATCGACAGCAGCATGGTCATGATCAGCGCCAGGAACAGGCTCTTGGCGCCGAGCCCGATGATCCAGCTGCCGAAGATGGTGCCAACGCCGGTCTGCGTCATCATGCCAATGATGGTGCCGACGATGGCGCAGGCCATGCCGACCGTCAGCGCCGACTTGGCGCTGTCGGCGAGCGAATCGCGGCAGGCTTTCAGCGTGGCGCGGCCGCCGCGGGTGATCGCCGCGATGACGATCAAACCGGCAACGACGCTCGCGACCGGAACGATCTCGATGCCGTGGCGCGAGACCGCGGCAACCACCAGCGCAAGGCCGATCCAGAAGATGTAGCGCACGACGGTGTTGGAGAAGCCGAGCGTGATGCTGGCGCCGAGGATCAACGCGACCGTGAGCGCAAGTCCCATGCTGCCGGCATAGAGCGGCGTGAAGCCCTCGAACAGCATGTAGACCAGCGCCGCGAGCGGCAGCACGAGATACCAGCGCGCCACCAGCGCCTTCCAGGCGCTCGGGATCTCCGAGCGCTTCATGCCGACGAGGCCGTGCTTGCCGGCCTCCAGATGCACCATCCAGAACGCCGAGGCGAAGTAGAGGATCGCCGGGATCACCGCGGCCTTGACGATCTCCGAATAGGGCACGCCGAGCGTCTCGGCCATGATGAAGGCGACCGCGCCCATGACGGGCGGCATGATCTGGCCGCCCATCGAAGCGGTGGCCTCGACGCCCGCGGCAAAGGCGCGGCGATAGCCGAACTTGATCATCAAGGGGATCGTGAACTGGCCGACGGTGACGACGTTGGCGACGCCCGAACCCGAGATCGTACCCATCATGCCCGAAGCGAACACCGCGACCTTGGCGGGGCCGCCGCGGGTGCGGCCGAACAGGCCGAGCGAGACGTCGGTGAACAGCTGGATCATGCCGGCGCGTTCCAGGAACGAGCCGAACAGGATGAACAGGAAGATGTAGGTCGCCGAGACGTAGATCGGCACGCCGTAGAAGCCTTCGGTGCCGAACGAGAGATGGGTGACGATCTGGTCGAAGTCATAGCCGCGGTGATTGAACGGCGACGGCAGATATTGCCCGAAGAACCAGTAGAGCAGACAGGCGCCGCACATCAGCGGCAGCGCCGCCCCCATCAGCCGCCGCGTGCCCTCGAAGATCAGGACCGCGAGCAGTGTGCCGACCGCGAGGTCCATATGGGTCGGATCGCCGTCGCGGGCGATCAGGTCGGCATAGAAGATCCACTGATAGAGCCCGCAGAGGAAGCCGGCCGCGCCGACGATCCAGCTCACCGCGCGGCCGAAGTCGGTCTTGGCGGTGAAATTGCCGATCAGGCCGAAGGTCAGGAGAATCAGGAAGCCGACATGGACGCCGCGCACCACCTGGCTCGGCAGGTAGTTGAAGGCCGCGACATAGAGCTGGAACACCGCAAAGGCGAGACCGATGGCATAGGCCAGATGCCCCCAAGCGCCCGGGCCGAAGCCTTCCGGAAAGCCATGCTCGAAATTGTCGAATTCAACCTTGATGGGCTGTTCGCCCTCAACCTGCTGCTGCATCGAATTAAGTCCCCCGCCGTGCCCGCGACGCTTATAGCGCCCCACCGCACGTCATGCGCGGGCTCAACCCGCGCATCCATCGAAAAATCAACGTCTTTAGAAAGATGGATGGCCGAGTCATCCCCGTTCAAGTCGGGGACGGGCGCCCGGCCATAACATCCTCGAAGCAACCGGCCTTACTTGATCAGGCCCTTCTCCTTGTAATAGCGGATCGCACCGGGATGCAGCGGCACCGGGCTGCCGGTCGCGGCGGCCTCGAGCTTGATCTCCTTGCCCGCGGCGTGGGCATTGGCGAGTTCCGGCAGCGATTCGTAGACCAGCTTGGTCATCTGATAGGCCAGCTCATCCGACACCGCGCTCGAGGTCACGAGGTAGTTCACGACCGCGGCGGTCGGCACGTCCTTGTCCTGGCCGGTATAGGTGTTGGCCGGGATGATCACGGAGACGAAGGGCGGGCCGATCTTGTCGACGGTCTCCTTCGGCACGGCGACCACGGTGATCTCGCTCGAGGTCGAGAGGTCCTTCAGCGAGGCGACGCCGAGGCCGGCGGACTGCAGCGTGGCGTTCAGCTGGCGGTTCTTCATCAGATCCACCGATTCGGCGAACGGCAGGTACTCGACCTTGCCGAGATCCTTGTAGCTCATGCCGGCGGCCGCGAGGATCGCGCGCGAGTTGAGTTCGGTGCCGGACTTCGGCGCGCCGACCGACAGGCTCTTGCCCTTGAGATCGGCCAGCGTCTTGATGCCGCTCTCGCCGGTTGCCACGATCTGGATGTAGTTCGGATAGATCGCGCCGATGGTGCGCAGCTTGTCGAGCTTGCTCTTGAAGCCAGCCTCAGTGTCGCCTTCCCAGGCCGCCTTCAGCGAATCGCCAAGCGTGAAGGCGATCTCGCCGCGGCCCTGCTGCAGCAGCACCAGGTTCTCGACCGAGGCCTTGGTCGCCTGCACCTGGGTTTTCACGCCGGGGATCTTGTCGCCGTAAATCTTCCCCATCGCGACGCCGAGCGGGTAGTAGACACCGGAAGTACCGCCGGTGAGCACGTTAATGAACTGCTCGGCCTGTGCGACAGGCGCGGACAAAACGCTGGCTGCCACGATCGCAGCAGCCATCAACTTGGAATTCATGAGTATTATTCTCCCCTTAAGCCGGCCGGAAATTGGCCGGACACCCCCGCCGGGTCAACCCATCCAAGTGACGCATGCGCGGTGGAAATCCCTGATCGCAACACCACTTTACCTGCGCGGGAACTCTCCGCCTGCGGGCGGGTTGAGATGCGCAATCCCGCCGCGAGGTATGACTTGCAGCCGTCCGGGACGACGACCGTTGAGCGCGCGCTTGATGCGTTGAACTTCTTCCTCGCCGACGTGCGGGACGGGCTCGGCCCCTATCTGGCGATCTACCTCCTGACCGAACGGAAGTGGGACGAGGCCTCGATCGGCTCGGTGATGTCGATCGCGGCCATCGCCGGGATCCTCGCCCAGACCCCGGCCGGCGCGCTCATCGACCGCAGCCCCGCCAAGCGCGGATTGATGATCGCCGCCGCGATTGCCGTGACCGCCGCGTGCCTCCTGCTGCCGCTGCTCGACCGGTTCGAACTGGTTGCCGCCACCCAGGCGCTGGCGTCCGCTAGCGGCTCGGTGTTCGCGCCGGCGATCGCCGCGGTGACACTCGGCATTGTCGGGCCCAAGGCCTTCGCGGCGCGAACCGGCCGCAACGAAGCGTTCAATCACGCCGGCAATGCCGTAGCCGCCGCGATCGCCGGCGGCACTGCCTACTGGTTCGGTCCCGTGGTCGTGTTCTGGCTGCTCGCGGCGATGGCGCTCGCCAGCATCGCCGCGACGCTGTCGATCCCACCCGCCGCCATCGATCACCAGGTCGCGCGCGGGCTCGACGATATGGAGGGGCACGGCACGTCGCAGGACCGGCCATCCGGCTTTCGCGTGCTGCTGACCTGCAGGCCGCTGCTGATCTTCGCGGTCTCGACCGTGATCTTTCATTTCGCCAATGCGGCGATGCTGCCGCTGGTCGGACAGAAGCTCGCATTGGTCAACCGCAACCTCGGGACCTCGCTGATGTCGGTCTGCATCATCGCGGCGCAGATGGTGATGGTGCCGGTCGCGATGCTGGTCGGACGCAAGGCCGACGTCTGGGGCCGCAAGCCGATCTTCGCGACCGCGCTCGCGGTGCTGGCGATCCGCGGCGCACTCTATCCGTTGTCGGACAACCCATACTGGCTGGTGTCGGTGCAATTGCTCGACGGCATCGGCGCCGGGATATTCGGCGCGCTGTTCCCGCTCGTGGTTGCCGATCTCACGCACGGCACCGGGCATTTCAACATCAGCCAGGGCGCGATCGCCACTGCGACCGGCCTCGGCGCCGCGCTGAGCACGGCTGTCGCCGGATTCATTGTTGTCCATGCCGGTTACAGCGCCGCATTTCTGTTCCTGGCAGCCGTCGCTTGTGCCGGGCTGATCGGCTACTGCGCGTTGATGCCGGAGACGTTGCGAGCGGCAACGACGACGTCACGCACAACTGCATTGGCATCGCTAAGCGAGTGATCTGATTCGCCATCGGCGCTCTGCGCAGCACTCCGTATGATGCGATCCGATGTCCGACAATGACGCAGTTCCGCATCTGCATCGACGCGGCAACACAGTCATTAACGCCGTCTCTCGATGACACACGCGCACAATGTTTCTGCCGATGTGCAAAGTCGGACGCGATCGCGCTCATGAATGTCAGATGACGCATTTGTTGCACGTGTAACAGCGGTGAGACGCCGCGATTCCAGCGCCATTTGAATCGAATTGAATCCTTTAAGGTTAGCGGGGCAATCAATGTATGATCCAGAAATTTCCATGATTGCCGCCGCTCTAGGATGTACGAGTCAAGCCGGGGTAACTACGGACAAGGCGGGGCATGAATCACATCAGTCACATCGAACGCACGCGAGCCGGCTGGTTCGGACATCGCAAGCTGACCCCACGCGCATGCATTGCGGACAGCAAAAAACACCTTCGGACCTTCCTCGCCGAGGCGCTGGAAGACCTCGGCTTCATCACCAGTGAATGCAGCCAGGCTTTGGAACTCGACACCGTTCTGGACGCGGAACGGCCCGATCTTTTGGTGCTCGGCGTGTCCGTGGACGGCATCGAAGTCAGTAAAATTCTCGAGACTTTGGTGAGAAAGGACTATGACGGCAAGGTCCTCGTCATCGGTCAGCCGGACTCGATCATCGTCAAGGCGGTCCGGCAAATCGGCGATGAGTACGGCATCGCCATGCTGCCGGCGCTGTCGACGCCGTTCAGCGCCGGAACCCTTCGCGACAGTCTTGCGTCATTGATGCCGCTCGAACCCGCGCCGAGCCCGGCGGTGGACGTGCCCGAAGCGCTGAAGGCCGGCTGGCTCGAGCTGTGGTATCAGCAGAAAATTCATCTCCGGACGCTGGTGCCAAGCGGCGCCGAGGCGCTGATCCGGATGCGCCATCCGGCCTGGGGCGTCGTGCCGCCGGCCTACTTCATCCCGGACGAAAGCGATCCGCATTTTCATGCGCTGTCCGAGTTCGTGATCGAGCGCGCAATCGAGGACTGGCGTTATCTCCTCGAGCAGACCGGGCCGGTCAATCTCTCGATCAACCTGCCGATCTCCTTCCTCGCCGACGATCATGCCGTGCGCGAGCTCTGTTACCGGATGCCGGATCATGCGGCCTTTGCGGGCCTGCTGATCGAGATCGACAGCACCGAGGTGGTCGATAATCTGGATCTGGCGATCGATGTCGCCCGGCGCGTTCGGCTGCACAATATCGGCATCTCGATCGACAATGTCGGCGCGAACTGGCCGTCTTTGCTGGGATTGCCGAACTTTCCGTTCGTCCAGCTCAAGGTCGACCATCAATTCGTCACCGGCTGCGCGGATCAGCGCCTGAAGCAGACGGTATGCCGGCGTGTCGTGGAGCTGGCCCACGACAATGGCGCGCAGGTCGTGGCCCAGGGGGTCGAGACGCGCGCGGACTTTCTCGCCGCGCACGAAATGGATTTCGATCAGGTCCAGGGCTACCTGTTCGGCAAGCCGATGGGCGTCAAGAAGTTCGCCCGCTCACGCATGCACTTCTCGGAGAAAGAGCCGGCCTCCTGAGGCGCGGCATCGTTAGGCTCGAACGTCGCGATCGATCGCGCGCAGCGCTTCGCCGCGCGCGATCAGGCGTTTTGCATTGGAATAGGTCGGGACCTCCAGCAACGAGCCGTCAAGTTCGACGCGCCCAAAGCCCTGCGTCCGCGCCGCTTCGAACGCCGCGACGATCCTGCCCGCCCGGCGCATCTCCTCCTCGCTCGGCGTCAGGACGCCGTTGACGATCGAGGCATGCGCGGGATCGACCAGGCTCTTTGCGGTGTAACCCAGCCGTCGCGCCCAGATCGTGTCGCGTTCGACGCCTTCAGCGTCGCTCCAGGTGTAGGGACAATCGACCGCGACGACGCCCGCGGCGCGACATTCGACGATGAAGCGCTGCCGCGCGTAAGCCAGCTCCAGGCCATCGCTGCCGCGCTCTGCACCAAGATCGGCGGCGAGGTCTTCGGAGGCCATCAGGCAACCGATGGTCCGCCGGCTCGCCATGGCGATCGCACCGGTCTGCACCAGACCGCGCGCGAACTCGATATTCGGCAGCAGCGACGTCGATCCCTCGGCGATACCGTAGTCGCGCTCGAACCGCGTCACCGCCTCGTCAAGCCTGACGACATGGTGCGGTTCGGCGACCTTCGGCAGCGCGACGATATCCGGACGTCCGCGCATCACGGCGGCGAGATCGTCCATGCCGTCCTGGTCCAGCGGATTGACGCGGACCGCGACCACCACGCCTCGGCCGCGCCAGGCTGCGTAGAGCTCGGCCGCCAGGGTCCGCGCCTTCGAGCGCAGCGGCGGCGGGGTAAAATCCTCGAGCTCGTGGATCAGCACGTCGGCGCCGCTGGCGGCCGCGTGCTGCAGCACGTCCTCGTTGGCGCCTTCGAGAAACAGCCAGGAGCGGCACAGCGGGGCCGGACGCAGCTTGCGCATCACGCGACCCGCGCCGCCGTCACTGGAACGTCATGTCGAGGCATTTCGAGATGTCGGAGCCGAGGCCGGACGAGATGGTGATGCAGCCGCGGATCTTCTGGGTGTTGACGTCGCTCGCCCAGATCGCATAGCCGCCCGGACCGAAGAACGAGTTGGTGTTCGGCGGCTCGGTCTCGGTGGCGTCGAACGTGTAATTGCCGTCGGCCTCGAAGATGCGCGGCTTCTTGGTGCAGCCGCCGTCGGCCTGCACGTTGATGACCTCCTTGTTGTCCCGCGTCAGTGCCAGCGAGACCTGGCAGCGGAAGTATTCCGAGGTCTTGGCATTGAACAGATAGGCGTAGGACTTGCAGGTCGCGGTGTTGAGCTTGCCGGCGGACAGGCCGCGGCTGCAGGAGATCCGCTGATTGTTGGAGAGCCTGAACTCGTCCGCCTGCGCGACTGACGCCAGCGTCATGAACGACAGAGCGACACCGATTCCGATCTTCATGACGTGGTTCATCCTGATCATCCCAAGGTCGTGTTTCCGGCAATCCAAGCGTTTGTAAACGGTAACGCGAAAATAGTCGCCAAGCTTGATGCGGGAATTCACAAAGTCGCCGATCCGCGCGAGCGGTCGCGCCGATTGTCGTATTGACGCGTGAACATCGTTCGTGATTTGTTCAAAAACGTGGGGACGACGCCGTTTTTCTCGGCCGGAGGTGGATCATGACGCATTCTTTGACCAAGACTTTTATTGCGACTGCGGCGTTTGCCGCGATGACGACCTGCGCATTCGCGCAGGAGGCGGCGCCCTGGGAGCTGAAGCCCGACATGGGCTACGCCTATGACAAGGACGGCAAGACCTGGTCCTACAAGATGGGCACCAACAACGCCGGCACGCTGCTGAAGGGCGCCAAGAAAGTGCCGAAGGGGACGCTGTTCTTCATTGGCCAGAACGGCCAGCTCTACATGCGCTCCGGTCCCTATCTCGAGGGCGACGGCAAGTTCAAGTTCGGCTCGAACTGACGTTGCTCGGCAGACCTCAGAACGCGGCGGCCAATTCCCGGGCGCCCGGCTTGTTGCTGTTGAAGTCCATCCGCTCGTTGGTGACGGCAAGCAGCCTGGCCACCGTGTTGTGGCGGATGGCGACCGGGTTGCGCTCGTAGCCGGAGCGCTGGAAGAAATTCGAGGTTGGCACCTGCTCGCGCATCGCCTGGGGCATGGTCACCATGTCGAGCCCGGTGCCGTCGCCGGTCAGGTTCATCATCTCGAGCTCGGCCGCGGTCAGCGGCCGGCTGTAGCCCTTGTTGCGGGCGAAGATCACCGAGGTCAGCAGCTTGTGGGTCTGCAGCATCGGGCCGACATCGATGTCGAGCACCATGGCATGGCACGCCCAGCCCTGCGGCGTGTCGGCGAGGCGCTGATGCGCCGACCAATCGTCGGGCACGGTGCGCGTGAACGCGACCATCTTCTTCAGCACCGCGAGCTTGTGCTCCATCGCCTTGCGCGCGGGCCCCTGCGTCCTCGCAACCCGCTCGGTCAGATCCCGCACGAATTCATGGCCCTGCTCGGCCAATAGCTCGACGGTGTTGGTGGTGAGCAGCTGGTTGTAGCCCATCGCGGTGGAGATGGCGCGCTTGCCGCCGTGCTCGATGCCCGCCTGCACGTCGTAGGAGCCGGTGCCGCCGGTCTCGAACGAATAGACCCGCACCGCCTGCTCCGGTGTCAGCCCCGCCGCGCGCGCGTAGCGGGCATAGGCGCGCTTGAACTCGACCTCGCTGGCCGGCCGCTGCGGCGTGAACTGGAATTGCTCGGCCGCCGCCCTGACCAGATCGGAGGCCACCGGAAGCGTCTTGGGCGGACGCGGCGGCTTGCCTTCCTCCTCTTCCGGAGCCGGATTGACCGGCCGCTTCGGACCCTCATAGACCGGCGGCTGCTGCAGCACGTAATCGTCCAGCGATATCTGCACGCGGTCGCGGCGCTTGGCGTTGCGGCCGCGCCTCTTCTCGGCGACCGCATTCCAATAGGCGCTCGCGTCCTGCTCGAACGCGGCGCGCGCCTCCTGATATTCCTGCAGCTTGCGGCGATATTCCATGATCGCCTGCGGCGATGCCTGCGCCATCGCATTGGCGACGGAAGGCGGCAACGCGCCGGCCTCGCCGGCAAAGACAGACGGCGCGCCGGCGGCGAGCGCGAGCGCGACAAATCCAGGGCACAGGCGAATCAATTGCGGGCGCATGGCCTCGTTGTAGCAAGCACGGCTGCGAAGTCAGCCCGGAATTGTCCGGATCGCAGCGGCCGGATGCCGCGATCAATGCAGAATATTCGCCACAATGCGGTGTTTTCCGAACGAAGCGTGGAGAGACTGCCATGAGGATGACCGTCTGGCTGGTTGCCGCCTGCGCGCTGACGCTCGCCGCACCGGCGCGCGCCGAGCGTCCGGATTGCGGATCGTTTCCGGATACGCGTTCACGCTTCACCTGTTACGAGAATGTGTCGCGGGCGCCTCCGGAACCCGAGGCCGCGGCGCATTCGCCTGGTGCGCAGGGGAAATCAATGAAGATGAACGCCCGCAAGCGGCGTCACAAATAGCGTCACCGTCGCTACTTCCATGCGAATACCGGCTGCTCCAGTTCGGCGACGCGGGTGCTGCGGCCGGCCAGCACCTCGCGAAATTGATAGATCAGCGCCGCGGTCGGCGCATGGATCTGTTGGCCGCCGAGCCGGAAGCGGATCACGCGCCGCGAGCTCTCCGGGATCGTGACGAAGCTGAATGCGTCCTCGAGCTCGATCGTATCGAGGCCGATGCGATGGACGGACGCGACCTCGTCCGGGTTCGGGATGATCGCCGCATGCGCGCCGGCCCAGACCACGACCGGCGTGATCAGATAGCCGGACCGCGTCGGATAATCGTCGAGCATGCCGAGCACGTCGCGTTCGGACAGTGCGAGCCCGAGCTCCTCATGCAGTTCGCGCAGCGCGGCTTCGGCCTGCGTCTCGCCGGCATCGCAGCGCCCGCCCGGCAGCGCCCATTGCGCGCTGTGGGCGCGCAGGCGCGCGCTGCGGCGGGTCAGCAGGAAGGCCGTGCCGTTGCCGTCGTCGCCTTCGGTCAGCGCGATCGCGACCGCCGCGCGCTTCAGCGTCGACGCGGCATCCGCCGGCGCCAGGCGCGCGAATTCGGCACAGAGCTCTGCGATATTCCGCCGGGTGGCATCGTCAAATGTGCGGGCCATTGACCTTGACTACAACACAACAGCGTTTGATGAAATGACTGCTAGCACATGCCTCCTGCGATCAATCATCAGCAAGCAACGGACCCCACCTCATGACGGCCAAGGCCGCGGACAAACTCAAATCCGACGGCTGGAAGATCGCCGAAACCACGGGATTCCTGACGCTGATCGGCCCGTTGTGGGAACGGTTGAAGGACGGCGCGCTTGAACTCGCGCTGATCACCGAGGACAAGCACCACAATCGCCGCGGCCTCGTGCAGGGCGGCGTGATCATGACCTTCGCCGATCGCGCCTGCGGCATGGCCGCACGCTTCGTCTCGGGCAAGCCGACGCTTGCGACCGTGCAGCTCGACACCCATTTCGTCGAGGCCGGCAAGATCGGCGAGATCCTGACGACGCGGCCGCGCGTGGTACGCTCGACCCGCAGCCTGATCTTCATCACGGCCGAGGTGACCGTCGACAAGCGCTGTATCGCGATGGCCAACGGCGTGTTCAAGATCCTGAAGAACGAGAGTTGATCCCGTCATTCCGGGACATCGCGCAGCGATGAACCCGGAATCTCGAGATTCCGGGTTCGATGCCAGCGCATCGCCCCGGAATGACACCGGAGGGAGTGCCCGATGCAATATCGCCAGCTTGGCCGCAGCGGCCTGAAGGTTTCGCCGATCTGCCTCGGCACCATGATGTTCGGCGGACCGACCGACGAGGCGACCGCGGCGCGGATCGTGGCGAAGGCGCGCGAGGCCGGCATCAACTTCATCGACAGCGCCGACGCCTATAATGGCGGCAAGTCCGAGGAGGTCGTCGGACGCGCGATCTCGAACAGAAGGTCGAACTGGGTGCTTGCCACCAAGCTCGCCAATCCGATCGGCGACGATCCCAACCATGGCGGGCTGTCGCGGCGCTGGGTGTTCCAGGCCGCCGACGCGAGCCTGAAGCGGCTCGGCACCGACTACATCGACGTCTATTATCTGCACAAGGAAGATCACACGACGCCGCTCGACGAGACGGTGCGCGCGATGGGCGACCTGATCCGCGCCGGCAAGGTGCGCTATTTCGGCGTCTCCAACTACCGCGCGTGGCGCGTCGCCGAGATCTGCAACATCTGCGACCGGCTCGGCATCGACCGTCCGGTCGCGAGCCAGCCCTATTACAATGCGATGAACCGGATGCCCGAAGTCGAGCATTTTCCGGCCTGCGCCCATTACGGGCTCGGCATCGTGCCCTATAGCCCGCTGGCGCGCGGCGTGCTCACCGGCAAATACGCCCCCGACGCGGCGCCGCCCGCTGATACCCGCGCCGGCCGCAACGACAAGCGCATGATGCAGACCGAGTGGCGGCCGGAATCGCTCGAGCTCGCACAGGAGATCAAGCGCCACGCCGAGAGCCGCGGCATCACCGCCGGGCAGTTCGCGGTGGCCTGGGTGCTGAACTCGTCGTTCGTCAGCGCGGTCATCGCGGGGCCGCGCACCGAAGCGCAATGGGACGACTACATCCGCGCGCTCGATTATCGCTTCACCGCCGAGGACGAAGCCCTGATCGACCGCCTCGTCGTCACCGGCCATCCCTCGACGCCGGGCTTCAACGACCCCGCCTATCCGATCGAGGGGCGCCGGGCGCGGACCGGATAGATCCACCAGCGGCGACGAAGTTAGCCTGCATCGCTTCAACGGCAGCCTCACTGCACCTCTCCCGCTTGCGGGGGAGGTCGCATCGCATTTCATGCGATGCGGGTGGGGGCTCTTTCCGCGATGCGACTCGCGGAGAG